>JBNJDW010000140.1:0-5107 GCA_051745265.1 Pseudomonadota bacterium | reverse complement strand
CACCACCGCGGAAGGCACCGTGCGTGGCACCACCCATGGCAATGATGTGGCTTGCACCCTGATCATCCTGATAATTATCATCCGCAGGACCACCCATCCATTTCATCAGGGCGTTCGGGATCGAATCAACCAGTTTAAAGGTTGCGTTGGCCAAAGAATAAATAACCGTCACATAGATAATCGTAAAGGCAATCTGGCCAAAGATGCTTGGGCCACCATCACCTGTCAGCGCTGCTGACGCGGCAGAGAATGTGTCATTCACATACAATACCATGGTGTTAAACAGCAACAGTGCAAAGACAAAGCCAATCACAATCATGATCGGACGGAACAACAGGTTCAGACCCAGCACATACATGTTCTTGGCATTTGGCGCCAGTAACCCGTCACCCTCGATATTCAGGTTGGCCAGAGCCAGCAGAGGGATCACGATAACCGCTTCAATGACAGAGATAATCCAAGCAAGGACCGCAAAAGTCACGCGTATCCAGGGGATCAATGGCACATAGTATTTCAACAGCATACCAGCGCCCAGACCTGCCATGGCAAGCGTTCCCAAAAGGCTGCCAATCGGCCCATCCATCGCATCGGCCAGGCCACTGACCAATGTCCCGACGACAGGTATTTTGTCTGCAAGGGAGCCACCTACTGATATAGCAAGCAGAACACCATAAAGAAACATAGACTTGTTAATAATCGAGTCACCGACTTTGGTAAGCTCGGCTAAAGGATAGGTATCGGTACTTGTACCTTCAACCTTGTAGAGCATATGACCATCGCCACCCATCACAGCAGTGAAAACTTTACTTAGTACTTCATTGAAAGCACCTGTTTTTGCCAGCCCGTCACCCATCGGTGATGATGCGGCATTTGCAAAAGCTTCGGGATTAGGATTAGCGCCCCCCCACCAATTATCATATTTACCAAGGACTTCAGCAACTTTCTTTTGAGCATTTTTCCGGGCTTTTGGTTTGAACATTGCTCGAGTATGTTGAACCGAGGCCTCACCCTCCAGACTTCCACGTGACGTGGTCGGCATATCATCAAGAGCAGCCTTAACACCGCTGTTTAACTGAGATATTTTATGGTACCAGACACCCATCGCGGCCCAGCCTCGTGCATTAACTTCACCCAAAAAGCCACCGGAGCCCGTATCCGTAATATGATCAACAACATCCGCACGATGGCTTAAATAGGCAGCTTCCAAACTTGCTTTATATGCGCTGGACATACTGTTTATACAACTGGCATCCGGCCAGTCACCATCCCCGTAAACACCGTCACTGCCACATGCCGGCAGAACCGGAGAGCCACAGTTAAGACCCGCGGTAGAGCTCGTGCCCGGTACAGTCAGGGTGATAAGAGACCAACTGCCTATTTCAGGAATCGGGCCGGCATTATAGAATGTATTCGTATCAAAATTCAGGGCATCTCTGGCATAGACACAAGCCAGCTGTTCGCTTTGGCCGATCATGTCGTACAGCGCCTCCAAATGGCCCAGACGCACTTTTTGTTTAAACTCAGCTACTTTTTCACCCGTTGGTGACGTTCCCGTAAAGAAGTTTACCATTTTGGAAGCCAGACTACTCGGGTCCGTCCAGATATAACCAGGGTTGGCTGCGGTAATATCACCACATAATGATTCATTAATTCTATTACCAAAGCTGTAAGTCACTGTACGAGACGTCGCATCAGTTATTGAACTGCCGTCAAGACGCGCTTGAATTCTGTTATCTGCCGGAAGGGCCGCCAAGTCATTGACACCTGGACTGCCGTTCACAGAATTATATAATACGGTATTATAGACTATTTCGCATAGTTTAAGACGTGTTACCTCAACCGACAGGCCCTGTATCGCACCAACATCAAACTGTGATAACAATGTTTCATCGACAACGCCGCCAACATAAACAGACCACCCCTGTGACCCCAGATTTGAGCCCCATTCAGCCAGTTTCATGACAATCGCCTGACCGCCGTTAAACCCATTGGCCATCGGAATCATAAGCCCCATGGCAAAAATAAACCGGATTGGAAGCCAGACAATACTGTTCCGGCCGCCGCCGATTTGACCTGTCCGGGCTGTATCAATAACAATTGAAATAATCCCCCAGAATACAACAATCGCTGCCACAACCAGCAAGGCGGTATTGTAAAATTCAATCAAAGGCCCCAAACCATTCTGCAGCGGACCACCAGTCGCCAAATAAGGCTGACGCAACACTTTATCAAGAATAGAAATCGCCAAATCAGGATTGCCGGCAGTGGCATCAAACATACCCGTGCCCGTGTATGGAGTAGCGACCGCCCCACCAAGACTCGTATCTATACCGTCTGGATGGCTGAACATCTGCGCTTGCGCCGTGCTTAAGGTCAGATTAAGTATAAACAGAAAAAAGCCCGTGATCGTCAAACAGATCATCAGGATAACGCCGCAGAATAAACCATAGTGATAAGGGGTTATACCGTCACCGGTGCGCAGATTATACCAGGCCTCGCCCAGCAGATCAGAAAACTTAAACCGCGGCATATCTTTTGCGGTGCCGTACATTGTTGCCGGGTGATTGGGGCGAAGCAAACCGGATTGCACAAACATAATGGCAATCGTCCGGATGAAAATCGGGCCGATATGCGCGAAAGCAGGCATCATTCGCTTAAACTGCGGTAAGAACATGAACGCCATTACCGACTTTGTTGAAGGTGCCTCAAATTCAATCTTGTTTTTCCAACCCATGATTTTAAATCCCGCCTCTCGAATCCACAAATAACTTCCCGCTACCTTTATTTTATGTCTATTTCTTGACCACGTCAAATTTAGTTAAAATTTTAGACAAAGCAGGCTCAACTATTATTCTACATAAAACTGGTTAAGATTTTGTTTTTAAATGAATAAAAATTTCACACAAAATTTTTTAGTTTTTTCGTCAAGGCCCCGCCTCGTCTTGCCTGTACGTGCAAACGAACGAACAAAAAAAAGAACGAAAATTACGAAACACCTGGTGTTTTCTCCGGCGCGCCAAACAAAAAGCCCTGCCCGTAATCAATTTCAAGGTCCAAAAGCTCAATAAGCTCTTTTTCCGCCTCTATATGGGTGACGATCAAATCAACACCGTTACGGTCAAAGTCATCCTTCATACGCCGAACACGCTGAAAACCACCCTGATCTGCCATTTTTTTCAATAGGATCGGGGCGTCAATCTTAACGTAGCGAATATGTTTGGCGTTCAGAAAGCGGGTGTCTATAGGCAATTGATCGATACCATCCATGGAAAACCGACAGCCCAGGCGGGCCAGACCGTTTAAGACATTATCCATTTCATCTGTTAACAAATCAGGATCCATTATGTCTTTTTGCGACAGCTCAAAAATCAGACGCGGCGCCAGATAGCGATTTTGTGAAATAAATTCAACCAGATCCCCCATGAATTTTGCATCGCTTAATGTTAAAGGCGAAATATTACAGAAATAGCCGCGCTCCCCGCTTCCGGCCGGATCAACATCCCGGATCAATTGCAGCGCCCGTAATAACAACAGATTATCGATTGCCGGCAGTAAGTCTTCCTGCATGGCGAGCTCTATATACCGCCGGGCCGGGATATATTCATCTTTTTTAAAACGAATGCGGGACAGCATCTCGTAAAATCGTAATTTACGCTGCGGCAGGTTAACGATCGGCTGCAGGAATATATCAACCCGGTCTTCATTAACCGCACGGCGCAGAAGCTTTAAAACAGTTTCATCATCGGGCCCGCCGGGCGGCGCATTGATTTTAGGCACAGCCCGCAATGTCGGATCATAAGGCTTTACATCATCATAATCCTGATTGTCTTTGGCTTTCGCGGTGTCTTGCTGCGGCTCAACAGGGTCGCCCTCAGGACGCTCCAGATTACCCAGTGCGGTCAACTGCTGGACAATGTTCAACAGCATTCTTTCTTCAACAGAATTTTTAGAACTGCCCCCGGCCGCATGGGCAGCCAGACGTCCGGTCTCGGCAAGGCCGCGTTTCAACTGAGACAACTCATTGCGGTTTCTGGCAATTTCCCGGGCCAGCCGGGCATATTCCTGATCATGTCGTTCCAACATATACATATGCCGACGCTCCCACTGGCGGCGGGACATGACCTCTATAGCGACAAAAACCAACAGGACCATCAGCGCCGCCATCAACACAGCAAAGCGGACAGTCGTCAGCCGGGCCAGAAACAGCAGAAAAACGGCCGCCAGCAGCCAGCCCAGCCAATATAAAACAATCTTTTGCCTGGGCCATTTCCGGCGGGTCTTCGGGCGTTTGTCACGTTTGAAAATCACTGTTATGCGTATCCCGAAAATTTTGAAAACAATCGATTAATTCCGATGTGCGGAGCCTATCGCATCCCTGACTGAATTAAAACCATCCTTTTGTACAAGCTGATCAAGTTCAGTATTTATCTTTTGAATCAGTTCCGGCCCCTTCATAACAAGCCCGGTATAAAGCTGTACCAGACAGGCACCGGCCTTGATTTTTTCATAGGCAGCTTCGGCACTGTCGACACCGCCGCATCCGATAATCGGTATCTGGCCATTAAGCTGTTTGTAAAACCTTTCGATAAAACCTGTTGATTTTGCACGCAAAGGACGCCCGCTTAAACCGCCCTTTTCTTTGGCAATTTCAGGGTCAAGATCAGCAGGCCGATCTGTTGTCGTGTTGGTTAAGATAACACCGTTAACGTCTTGCTCTATCAGGACCTTACACACCGGGGCTATATCTTCATCCGCAATATCCGGAGAAATTTTAACCACCAGCGCCGGGAGCTTGGATTCAATCGTCTCACGTTCAGTCATAACAGTTTCAATAAGCGGTCTTAACGTCTCAGGTTTTAACAAAGCCCGCAAACCTTCAGTATTCGGGGAAGACAAATTCAAGACCACATAATCGCACAGCGCACCGATATGCTGCATACCCAGACGGCAGTCTTCAACCGGATCTGTCGTATCGGCGTTAATGCCCAGATTTACCCCGACAACGCCCCAATGTTCCGCATGCGCCAGATGATAAGATGCCATCCGTCGCCCAAACACAGAAAGACCAACACTGGGGCAGCCCATCCGGTTAATCAACGCACCATTC
>JBNJDW010000139.1:0-5132 GCA_051745265.1 Pseudomonadota bacterium | reverse complement strand
GCCAAAGCCTGTGAGAACATCAATATTCATAAGCTCAGCCCCCGCAAAACCGTGGCGCTGGCACTGGATCTCACCCGCCGTCACACGCTGAGCCAAAAAATGGGCCGACAGTTAAAACAGGATTTTGCCGCTGTTGCCGGCGATTTTCGCAAAGGTAAAAAGCTTGATGGTCAGCGTTTACGCAAAATCACCAAAACAGCCGAAAACACCAACTGCCCGCTGACCCGTAAAACCATCAGCGCCTATTTCGATTTTATTCAGATGACCCTGCCGGTCACGATCGGCGACGCCTTTAATTTCAAAGTCGCGCAAAAGCGAATCAACCCGCCCCAATCCAAACGAAAACCATCAAAAAACAACGCCGCCCGGCGTCATAAATAATTATTTTTACGGCTTCATTTTACTTTCGGGCTTGAAATAAATATCCACCCTCTATTTTTAGTAACGCACACCTTGACATGGAATTGTGGCCTTAAACGCCAAAAAAGGCATTTTAAAGGCAATCTTTCTGGACAGGCCTATGAATAGCCTTTACACTTTGTAAGGTATCATATGATACACTCGTATCTGAATACTGTTTGCGTAACATTCAGCCGTTAAAAACGGATATATTAATAACCGGAAAATTATAGAGATGACAAAAAACTGGCTCGTTTTATTTGGAATTACCTTTGTGATGGTCTGTGGTCTTTTGACTCCGCAGGCCGCTATGGCCAATCCCAAATATGCCTCGATTGTCATTGATGCCGATACCGGTATGATCCTGCGCGAACGTTATGCCGATAAAAAACTGCATCCGGCCTCGCTGACCAAAATGATGACCCTGTATATGGTTTTTGATGCCATTGAGAGCGGCGAGCTCAGCCCCAATCAGCGGATCTGGATTTCGCCGCATGCGGCCAGCATGGTGCCGTCAAAACTGGGCCTGAAACCCGGATCGACCATCCGGGTCGAGGATGCCATTTATTCTCTGGTCACCAAATCCGCCAATGATGTCGCCGCCGCCCTTGGGGAGGCTGTGTCCGGTTCAGAAAGCCAGTTCGCCATTGACATGACCCGCCGGGCCCGTGATCTTGGCATGAGTAATACGGTTTTCCGCAATGCCTCGGGCCTGCATGACCCAAGGCAGGTTTCAACCGCGCGTGATATGGCCCGACTGTCACAGGCCCTGATCCACGGCTATCCTGATTATTACCGTTACTTTAGCACCAATAATTTTAAATATCGCGGCAAAAGCTATCATAACCATAACGGCCTGCTCA
Source organism: Pseudomonadota bacterium (assembly GCA_051745265.1). Taxonomy (GTDB): domain Bacteria; phylum Pseudomonadota; class Alphaproteobacteria; order Micavibrionales; family CSBR16-224; genus JBNJDW01. The sequence goes on along the minus strand of JBNJDW010000139.1, from coordinate 3,870 downwards.
AAAGCTATACCGGTATGGACGGGATCAAAACCGGCTATATTTCAGCCGCCGGCTTTAACCTTGCCGCTTCGGCAAAGCGCGGGCAGAAACGTCTGATCGGTATTGTGTTCGGCGGCCGCAGTTCGTCTTCACGTAATGCCCATATGGCCCAGATTATGGATGAAGGTTTTGCAAAAGTGAAGCGCATCACCTATGCCACAGCCTCCGCAGCGCCGCTGCCGTCACCAAAGCCCGAGGCGCTGGGTTATGCGTCCTTACAGGGCGCACAGAAAACACGTGTTGCTCAGGTCAGCAGCGGTTCTATCGGTGGCAATGGGTTTGAAATGATGGGGCTGGTTGTCGGTGAAGGTGATAGCGATAATGAAGCCACCCGTCAGGTATTGGCCAGCATGCACAGCATGTCACAAACCAATGGCGGTTTGCGCAAAGTCGCATCGGCCACACAGAAATCCGCTGTCGCCAAAGCACAGTCAAAAAGCTGGTCGGTTCAGATCGGCGCCTATGAATCCCATGAATCTTCCAGTAAGGCCCTGCGCACCGCCGCACAGAAATTACCACCGAATTACGTGCGCAACGTCAAGCCGCAGATTGTCACCGCCACGTCAAAAACCGGCACCATTTACCGGGCCCGTTTTAGCGGTCTGAAACGCGATGTCGCGGTCGAAAGCTGCCGGATCCTTAAAAACTGTATCGTTCTGGCCAGTCAGTGAGGATATAAATGCCACGCTGCTTTTCGCGCTCCCCTCTTTCATTTGTCATTCTGCTTCTGTGCTGCCTGCTGGCAGTGGCTATACTGATCGCTGTTCCCCTAAATGAGGCACGCGCCCAGAACCATATCGATGTCATCGCCCCTGAAAATTCGGCATCTGAAAATTCGGCATCTGAAAAAAACAGCTCTGACTCCGAAAAATCCGCGCAGGAAGATGCCGGTTCAGAAAACGAGTCTGCAAAAAGCGCTGCCGGTCAGGCCCCGATCAAAAGACAGCTGTATTTCTTTTCCGACAGTGGTTTGACCAATGGCGCCAATTTGCTCAAGCGTGAGAAATATACCGCCGCCTTACAGGTCTTTCAGGACATCTTAAAACGCAACCCACGTAATATTGACGCGGTTGCCGGGCTGGGCGCGGCCTATCTGGGTATGGATCAAACCAAAGCCGCCGGTGACCAGATCCGCAAGGCGCTGGCCCGTGACAACAAACATATCGGGGCCAATTATCTGCTGGGACGCTATTATCTGGACATTGACCGGCCTTCGCAGGCGACCGAGCAGTTAAATGTGCTCTACCTGCTCTGCGGCAAGCAGAACTGTCCCGAGGAAGCGGCGCTGGAAGCTGAAATCGACGCCGCGCGCCGGAAATAAGCCCGTCAGAAACAAGCCTTCCCAAAATAGATCTCTAAAAGCGACTGAATTTTATCCTGAAAATGCTGTCTCAGGCGGCTGATAAATGGTCCTTGGGTTTAACATTCCAACCCAGCACCTGCCAGCGGCCTTCATGATGTTCAAGGATGCCAAACGCCCCGGTCGACAGTTTCAAGGGGAATTTTTCCTTAAAGCCTTCAAAATCGCCTGTCAGATAAGGGGCAAAACGGGCAATGCCGTTACTGGTGACAATCAAAATATTTTCGCCCGGATTTTCACGTCGCAGCGTATCGGCCAGATCCTGCCAGTCCTGTTTTGATTTTTCAGGATCGGTCTGCCAGCCGTCAGGGACAATGGCGTGCTGATCCCAGTTTTGGATCGCATCCGTGCCAATGCGGGCAATGACTTTATCCTCGGGCTGGCCTTCATCGGGGCCGTAATCGACTTCGCGCAGGCGTTCATCAACCTCAACCGTGACCGGCGGATCGGCCAACATGCGGGCGGCAATTTCCGCCATATTCAAGGTCCGTTTCAACGGTCCGGCGATAATCCGCGTGGGCTGCAGGTTTTTCTTTTTCAACACGGTGCCCAGCTGAAAAGCCTGTTCAATACCGCTGGCAACCAGGTCAAGATCGGTCCGCGCCCCGACCCGAAGCGGGGTTTCTTCGGGGCCGAAGGTATTTCCATGACGGGCAATGATCAATCTGGTCATCTTATATTATCCTTATTTTCGTTGGGCCTGTAACAGAGCCTCGGCCGCGGCCAGATCCTCGGGCGAATCTATACCGCCATGAAGCGGCGCGCCATCAGCCTCGAGCACCACCACCTTCACCCGATACCCATTCTCAAGCAGGCGTAATTGTTCCAGGCCTTCCAGTTTTTCGTAATGGCTTTGCGGTAAACCGACATAGGCCTTAAGCGCTGAGAATTTATAAGCATACAGACCAATATGCCGCAAAACCGGGGAAAGGTCCTCCGCCGCGCGCCATTTATCTTCATCACGGATGGCCGGAATAATATTTTTTGAAAACCACAGGGCGTAACCATGGGAATCGACAATCACCGATGTGCCGCTGAACGGCGTTGTCTGTTTGCTGCGGCGCAGATCATCCAGCTGTGTCCAGTCAAGCCGTACCGCCGGGGTGACCACATCGGGCATCGGCGCCTGTTCAAAGGCCGTAATCATGGCGCGGATAAAATGCGGCGGCGTCAGCGGTGCATCCCCCTGCAGGTTGAGCACAACATCCGGCGTGATTCCCGCCTGTTCCAGCGCGGCAAAGGCGCGGTCGGTGCCTGTCTGGCAACTGTCCGGGGTCATCACCGCCTGCGCGCCCAGATCTTTTGCATGATCGCATATGCGCTGATCCTCGGTCGCGACCAGAATATCAATATCATCACGTCCGGCGCTGGCATGTTTGGCAACATCCAACACCCGCGCCAGCATGGTTTTGCCGCCCAGCATGGCCAGCGGTTTGCCGGGAAAACGCGAAGACCCGTAGCGGGCCGGTATGATAAGCGCTGTTTTCATGCCGATAGTATAGCCCAATGACCATATATTTAAACCGCAATCCGAAAACTTGAAAAAATATCTTGACTTATACTCGAATAGAGCATTATATTTATACTCATAATGAGCATTAAAAACCGAGTCGAAAGGATACTGTGATGAATACGACCCTGTTGGAAAGACATGAAACCCAGACCGATTTAACCTATACCCCTGAAATCGCCCGGGCGACCGCGCCATTGTATGAGCGGGTTAAAAAAGTCATCCCCGAAATCGAATGGCAGGCCTATGCCCCCTATATCTATGAAATCAACCGCCTGAAAAAACAAAAGAACGCGGTGATTCTGGCCCACAACTATATGACGCCGGAGATTTTTAACTGCGTTGCCGATTATGCCGGTGACAGCCTGCAACTGGCCCAGCAGGCGGCCAAAGTCGATGCCAAGGTGATTATCCAGGCCGGGGTTCATTTTATGGCTGAAACGTCAAAAATTCTCAGCCCGGATAAAACCGTACTGATCCCCGATATGGAGGCCGGCTGTTCGCTGGCAAGCTCGATCACCGCCGAAGACGTCCGCATGCTGCGCGCCCAATATCCGGGCGTGCCGATTGTCACCTATGTCAATACCTCTGCCGAGGTCAAGGCCGAGTCCGATATCTGCTGCACATCATCGAATGCGCTGAAAATTGTCGAGAGTTTTGACTCCGACACGGTGCTGATGATCCCCGACCAGTATCTGGCGGCCAATATTGCCAAACAGACGCAGAAGAAGATTCTGACCTATGCCGGCAGCTGTGAAGTGCATGAACGCTTTACCCCGGATAATATCCGCGCCTTCCGCAAGGCCTGGCCCGATGCCGTGGTGCTGGCCCATCCCGAATGCCCGCCCGAGGTCGTCGCCGAAGCTGATTTCTCCGGATCGACCAAGGCGATGAGCGATTACGTCCATGATCACCAGCCGGGGCGCGTGGTCATGGTCACTGAATGTTCGATGTCGGATAA
>JBNJDW010000138.1:0-5177 GCA_051745265.1 Pseudomonadota bacterium | reverse complement strand
CATGCGCCGTTATACGGCGGCACATGTATAAAGCGACGATTTTTGTGCGTTCTAAAAATGAGTGGACATAAAGAACAGAGTTGCCTATAAAAATCTGATGATTTCTTTAAAGACACAATATTCGATCTCAAATATCTGGCGGTTCTGGCTGCCGGTGCTGTTTTTTGTGACCCTGCTGTTTATCTTCGCCATTGCGCCCGATTTTTATCATAACTGGATGGATGGAGAACTGGGCGTTATTGAGAATATACAGGTCATCCTGCTACTTGGCGGTTTTATTCTTGCCGTTAAAATGCTGCCCGATATTCGCGCCCATCAGCCCAAATGGCTGTTTATCTGGGTTTTGACAGCAGCGCTATGTTGTCTTTATGTTTTGGTCGAAGAAATCAGCTTTGGCCAGCATTTCATCGGCTGGGAAGTCGAGGGATACTGGGCACAAATCAATGACCAGCAGGAAACCAACCTGCATAATACAAGCAGCTGGTTTGACCAGAAACCCCGGCTGATTTTATTGATCGGCGTCATTTTCGGAGGCATGATCATGCCTTTACTGCAAAAACACAAACCGGGGCTTCTACCTGAAAAATATAATCTGATTTATCCATCAGGGGCGCTTTTCTATGTCGCATTACTCGCCCTGCTCTGCAATATTGCCGATGACATCCATAAACTGAGCGACCATCTATCGCCATTTTTTGGCCGCGCCAGCGAGGTTGAAGAAGCTCTGTTATATTATTTCGTTTTATTATACCTGATCATGCTGCGTCAGCGGCTTAAATCTACTTGACATAATCAAGAAGTTGGCCTAATCTGTGCGTTATTTCTAACGTTATGGATTTAACGGGCTATGAATTATCGTTTAATAATGCAGTATCAGGCGCGGGTCGCTAAAAGGTTTCTCGAACAAAACCAAACGAGAAAGCTGGAAGAAGGCTACGTCTCTGAAAACGAACACACCGTTTCCTTGGTAGAAAGCCCCCGTGACGACACAGCGCAGCACATCAAAATCTTTAACTTTGCGCAAAAAGAAGTCACCATCGTCAACGCTGAAAAGAATATGGATATTGTCCAGTTCAATCGCTTTCCCGATCAAAGACAACTGGAAAAAGCCGCACAGAAACTAAAAGATTTCGGCGGTGATCCCGGCAACTGGCGGATGCTTAAGCCCGGCAACCTTGCCACAAAACCACGATTAAAGTAACAGGACAGATAACCATGTCAAAAATGTTAGAAGAGATAGAGCGCGCCAATGAAACCAACCGGCGCTATGTTGCCCGGCAATTTCGCGCCTCGCAGAAACAAAAGGGTTACGCCCTCGAAAATGAGCATACCGTGTCAACGGTTGAAAAACTCCAGACCAGCGGTTTTGTGATTACCAAATTGTATAATTTTGCCGATAAGGAAATCACAACAATGCTCGGTGAAAGAAACATGCATATCCAGCAATTCAGTGAAATTTCTGACCAGACAAGACTGGAAAAAGCTGCCGATGCCCTCAAAGCCTATGGCGGTGATCCCGGTAACTGGCAATCGCCTAAGCCGGGCACTCAGGCAGCAAAATCACGACTGAGGCAGGAAAGAAAATGAATAAAAGGAGTGTCTATACAGCCCAGTATGAACTGACGCTACTTGCCGCGGAAGAGGCCCGTCTCAATTCCATGGCCGCTCAGAAAAAAAAGGAGGCCGCCTTGGCAAAGTATGATGCTGTTTCAAAGGCACAAAATAACAATTCCAGTGGTAGCAGCCATCTTGCAAATGCCTTCAACCGTGCCACGCAGCCCGGACGTGCAGAGACCGATAATAATATCAAAGCCCAACCATCCGGTGCGCCATCTGATCAAAATCAGCAGGAAGAGGCACCGGAGGTGCTAAAAACGCTGGATAGCCAGATTAGAGTAAACACGAAATGCCACAAACCCGGCGCACTGGCGACAAGACGACGGATTAAATAAAACAAACCGATATAACCGGCACCCGCGGCTGTGGACAGGGAAAACAGGAGATAAAAAGGACCATGCCTTTAAAAAAATATTTCTCAGGCCCCGATATTGACAAGATCTTTAAAAAAGCCTGTAACAGCGGCGATATAAAAGATATAGAGCAAGCCCTTGCCAAAGGCGCTGACATTAATGCCAAGCTTTTCGAAGGGGACGCATCAGCCCTTATACGTTTTGGACGTGATGCAAATGGAACAACCATTCTAAAATGCCTGATAAAACATAAAGCCGATCTTGATCAGGTTGATGGATGGGGTGATACAGCCCTCCATGAAGCAGCAGCCAGAAATCATTTTCAAAATGTCGACTGCCTGTTAAAGGCCGGTGCGGATATTACAAAAAAGAATCATGATTATGAAACGGCGTTAGATCGGGCAAAGAAGGAAGGCCATCTCAATATTACCCAGCTTCTTGAGCGGGCCCGACATCACAGAAACAGCTATAAAGGCTTCGTCAAAGAAAACGATCATACCGTCTCGATGCTTGAAAAGCTCGAATTCAGTGGCATCAGCTTTAGAAAAGCCTTCAATTTTGCCAGTCAGGAAGTGATCACAATTGCCGATAACGGTAACAGTTTTCAACAATTCAGTGAAATCACCAATCAAAAAAGACTGGATGAAGCTGCTGATGCGCTAAAAGCGCTGGGCGGTAACACGGCGGACTGGAAACCCCGGAAACCCGGGGCCCTGGCCACAAAACCGCGGCACAAATAAACCTGCCCAAACGACGGTTAACGCCTTTTAGGCGGCTTCCACGCCTTTTTCTTTCATCAGGGTGCCCAGCTCACCGGCTTCAAACATCTCACGGATGATGTCACACCCGCCGACAAACTCGCCTTTAACGTAGAGCTGCGGGATGGTCGGCCAGTTGGAAAATTCCTTGATGCCTTCGCGAAGATTCATATCGGCCAACACGTCAATATCCTTATACGGCACTTCCAGATGGTTCAAAACCTGCACAACAGCGGCTGAAAAACCGCATTGTGGGAAATCGGAACTGCCCTTCATAAACAGGACAACATCATTATTGCTAATTTCTTTTTCGATCATTTCAAATGTCGGATTCGTCATTTTTGTACTCTCTTTCTTTTTTACTCTTCCAGAACGGAGGTTTGCAGCGCCAGAGCATGAAGTTCATTACCCATACGTCCCTGCAACGCTTTGTAGACCAGCTGATGCTGCTGCACACGGGACATGCCTTTAAAGGCGGTGGATTTGACATGGGCGGCATAATGGTCGCCGTCACCGGCCAGATCCTCGATCGTTACCTGTGCATCCGGCAGTGTCTCACAGATCATATCTTCGATTTCTTTTGCCTGCATTGCCATGTTTTTAGCCCCGCTTTCTTAACGCTGTATTAGATATATGTAGATTTTGTACCGCAATTTCATATATGATGTCTATGTATTTTAATGCAAAAAGGAGAATTCATGTCCAAAGTTGAGCTGTATTTCAAAGATTATTGTCCATTCTGCCATCGGGCCAAAGACCTGCTTGATGAAAAGGGTGTTGAATATACCCTGTATGATATCACACATGATGCCGAAGGTCAGGCAGAAATGGCCAAACGCAAACCCGGGGCCCGCACCGTGCCACAGATTTTCATTAATGATCAGGCCATTGGCGGCTGTGACGAGCTTTTCGCCTTGAACAAAAGCGGCGATCTTGATTTATTGCTGAAAGCTGCATAACCCCTACAGACCGGTTCCGGTTCTACAGATTTTAAAACATGTCAGATAACGAAGATCATATGCTAAAACCCCTCTCTCAGCGTGAGCTGAAGGATATCGCCCGTAAACATGAAATGTTTCTGGGCGGTAAGCCTGGCGGTGCGCGTGCTGTGGTCAAGGATCGCGACCTGACCGGCCTGAACATGCGGGAAATGCAGTTACAGCAATCAGATTTCACCGGCTGCATCATGCGTAACAGTGATATGACCGCGATTAATTTTGAAAGCGCCACTCTGTTCGGCTGTGATCTTTCAAACACCGTGATGAAAAACGGCAATTTTTCCCGCACAGATTTACGGGGCGCCGATATTCAGAATGCTGATCTGACCGATGCCAATCTCAGCGGCGCTGACCTGCGCCTTGGCTCTTCGGTCTTAAAAAGAAAAGTCAAAGAAGGCGGGAGCCAATACAACAAAGACTCCCATGCCGGACAGGTCTCTTTCAGCGGCAGTACCATGAGGAATGTCAAGCTGGCCAACGCCACGGCCATCAATGCCGATTTTTCCGATGCCATCCTGGAAAATGTTGACCTGCGCAAAGTGGATCTTAGAGAAGCCGTATTCAAAGGCGCCAATCTGCGCGGTGCCAATATGGATGGCGCCGATCTGCGCAGTGCCGATTTTCATGCCGCGACCCTGACCGGGGCGCATATGGAAGGCACCGAACAATCAGACACCAATTTTACCTTGGCGCTGCGTGATGATGGCGCGGCCAAAGCCTTCAGCGAAGTTGAACTGACCCTTGATGAGCTTTTGCAAAAACATATCCAATGGGTTGGTTCTGCCGGAAAACATGGTCAGCAAATGGACCTGTCCGGTTTTGACATGCGTAAACTGCGCAGCCTGACCGGCAAGAAACTGACCGCCATCACCGCCTATGAAACCGTTTTTGCCGATATGAACCTGCAAAGCTGTGAATTCCAGAGCGCCAAGCTCGATAAATCGGATTTTCGCGGCTGCGATCTGCGGCACAGCGATTTTCGCGGCAGCCAGTTAAATGATTCACTGTTTGTCCGCGCCAATCTGCAAAATGCAAATTTCGGCGCCCTGCTTTTTAAAAACCCCAATGGCACCGAACGGCGCATGCCTGTTGCCTTAAACGGGGCGATTTTGCGCTATGCCGATTGTACCGGCAGTGATTTTCGTTATGCCAGCTTTAAAGATGCCGACCTGACCCATGTCAATTTCACCGATTGTGATTTGCGTCATGCCAATTTCGATGGTGCGATTACCGCAGACATCATCACCGATAATGCCTTGCTGACCGGCACTTTGCTGGAACAGGGTGACGTACCGCTTGTCCCTGAAGATGGCTGATGACAACGGGGCCTGAATTGCCTATAGTCGCATTATGCTTATTAGACATCTACCAGATACGCTGATCAACCAGATCGCCGCCGGTGAGGTTATTGAACGTCCCGCCGCCGCCGTCAAGGAACTGGTTGAAAATGC
>JBNJDW010000137.1:0-5238 GCA_051745265.1 Pseudomonadota bacterium | reverse complement strand
ACCCGTTTTGGTTCTAAACTGGGTGAAGAGGGCTTTTTCTACCCGTATGACATGCAGTATCATGTCTATAACAAATGCCGGCCCGAAAATATTGACGTTTTAAAAATGCTCCGTAAAGTCTGTAACGAGCGCGACGGCACAATGATGGTCGGCGAAATGTTCAGCGATGACAGCGTTGTCCGTGCGGCGGAATACACAGCCGATGATTCCCTGCTTCACACCGCTTATAATTCGCAATTATCCGAACCTGAGTATTCTGCCGTTAAAATCCGCCATGCGGTTGAGCATTTTATGCTGACCTCGCCGACCAGCTGGCCGTCATGGGCGTTTACCAATCATGACTGGGTCCGTGTTGCCTCTCGCTGGGCGGCGAATAAAAGATATTCTATTGAGCAGGCCAAAATGCTCTATGCCCTTCTCTGTTCCCTCTGGGGAACGATCTTTGTCTTTCAGGGGGATGAACTGGGCCTTGAGAATGCTGAGCTGAGTGCCGAAGACATCCTCGACCCATTAGGCCAGCATCTGTATCCCGAATATATTGGCCGCGATGGCAGCCGCACACCGATGCCGTGGAAGAAAAAAGCGAAAAATGCCGGCTTTAGTGACGGCAAGCCCTGGCTCCCGGTTTTTGAACGCCATTACCCGTTGGCAGTCGATGCGCAGGAACAGGATCCGGATTCAATGCTTAACTTTGTCAAAAACTTCCTGAAGTTACGCAAAAAACACCCACAGCTAATTGACGGGCCGATACGTTTTCATGATTCCCGTGATGATCTTTTGGTCTTTACCCGCGGCGACGACATGCTGTGTTATTTTAATCTGGGACCTGATGAAGTCTATGTCCCTATCCCCTTTGGCGATTGGGAACCTTTAGAAGATACAGGGTTTTCCTGTGAATTTATAGAGCCCTCATCCATCATCCTGTCCGGTTTTGGTGCTGCTTTCCTAGAGATTAAAAGTCAAAAGGAATCCTTAAACAATGGCGCTGAAGAAAATGCTTAAGAGCAAAGAGCTGGATTACTGGCATGCCTATGTTGAAAGTTTAGACACTAAACCAGAGGATCCTGTTGTTGAGGCCGGAATAGCCGGTAACAAAGAGATTGCAGATCAATTGCTTGATCTGTTCCTAAAGGGTCAGAAAACGGCCGCAAGCTCACTTGTTACAGATTTTGAGCTATCAGGCGACCCCCTGCCTAAAATCGGAAAGTATTGGATTATTCTCGATTCTAAAAACACACCTAAATGCATTGTTAAAACGACAAAAATTGAATTCCATCAATTTAGCCAGGTGCCGGAAACCATTGCCATTGCCGAAGGTGAAGGCGATTTATCCATGGATTACTGGAGAAAAGCCCATATCACGTTTTTTACCCCTTTTCTAAAAGACTGGGGCATAACGGATCTGGACACAGAAACTGTTGTGACCGAATTTTATGAGATGGTTTTTAAATAAACCTGTAGAAAAAAACGTCCCCATCCCCTCAAACCCGGTATGAAAGCAAGAAAACACTTGCTTTCCGGCTGAAATTCAGTATAAAGGCAACACTGTTCCGGGCCTTTTTGGCGCCGGATATAATGCAACCTCGCTGATCTGCTTGTCTTTTCAGCTATAAACCAAGAGGATATCATAGATGTCAAACTACGAAACCGTGTTCATTGCACGGCAGGATCTGTCTACCAATCAGGTAGCCGACCTGTCCAAGCTTTTTGAAACCGTTCTTGCCGATAACGGCGCTAAACTTGAACAAACCGAAAATTGGGGCCTTCGCAGCCTGGCTTACCGGATCAATAAGAACCGTAAAGGCCATTACGTGCTGTTTCATTTCAGCGGCCCTGCTGATGCGCTTAACGAGATGGAGCGCCAGATGCGCCTGCACGAAGATGTGCTGCGTTACATGACCGTCAAAATTGATGAGTTCCCGGCTGACGGAACCGTCATGATGAAAAATGCCGAAGCGGCGTAACCCGTAGAACCGTAAGCGCACAGCGCGACATTCTACACAAACAGAATATTTTCAGGAGAAAAAACATGAGTGCTCAAAAACGCCCATTTTTCCGCCGCAAAAAAGTCTGCCCGTTTTCAGGCGACAATGCACCGGCGATTGACTACAAAGACGTAAAACTGCTGCAACGCTATATTTCTGAGCGTGGCAAAATTGTGCCAAGCCGGATCACAGCAGTATCACAGAAAAACCAGCGGAAACTGTCACAGGCTATCAAGCGCGCCCGCTATCTTGCGCTGTTGCCTTATGCCGGTAACCATAAATAATCCGCAGCCCACATTAGGAAGGACGCAAAAATGCAAGTCATTTTATTAGAACGTGTTGAAAAGCTGGGTGCGATCGGCGATGTCGTTGCCGTTAAACCAGGTTTTGCCCGTAATTTTCTTTTACCGCAGAACAAAGCCCTGCGCGCAACGAAAGACAATATCGCTTATTTTGAAACCCAGAAAAAACATCTGGAAGCTGAAAACGAAAAACGCCGTACCGAGGCTGAGAAACTAGCCAAGAAAGTTGATGGCGCTGATGTTACCCTGATTCGTCAGGCGTCAGAAAGCGGTCAGCTTTACGGTTCAGTAAACGCCCGTGATATTGCAGGGATTGTTAACGCCAAGCTTGGTGATAACACCGTCAATAAAAAACAAGTTATCATTGACCAGAACTATAAGACACTTGGCCTGTTCCCGATCCGCATTATGCTTCACCCTGAAGTTTCTGTTACAGTTACGGTCAATATTGCCCGTTCTGAAGAAGAAGCCAAAATGCAGGAAGAGCGCGGCGAAGCATTGGTCACAGCCAATGAAGAGCCAGAGCCGATTATTCAGGCTGTACAGGCTGCTGAAGCACTGGAAGAAGCTGAAGCCGAATCTGAGGCTGAAGAATCAGACGCTGCTGAAACGGAAGACGCCAAAGACGAAGATTCCGAAAAAGCAACCGCCTGATATTTCTTTATATCGAATACAAAAATGCCGGGTCACTTGCCCGGCATTTTTTTTATATCTCGACTTCTGATAACAGCTGTGTTCGAAAAACCCGCAGAAATTCGGCGCGGCTTTCGGCAATTCTTCGGCCTGTTGCAGTCTGCATCATCGCCGGTAATTTCAGCAGTTTCAGCTCAAAATGATCCAGCGCATATTTCCGGTCATCCAGCATCCGGTTTTTGGCCAGCGGATCATCGGCATGAAACAGCTTGCTACCCATCAGGCCGGAAACATACATATTCCGCGCGATGCCAAGCGCGCCCAAAGCCTCCATCCGGTCTGCATCCTGCAAAATGCGGGCTTCGATCGTCTCTGTTGGAATACCGGCAGAAAAGCTGTGCGCGGCAATAACATGGCCAACCGGGGCAATTTTGTCAGCCGGAAAGTTCATATCCGTTAGTATCTCTGCCGCCTTGTCTGCTGATAATTGCGAGGCCTGTGAGCGCAGCGGAGAATCTTTCGGTGGATTGACCACATCATGAAAATAAGCCCCCGCCAGCAAAATCAGCGGATCCGCCATACCGCCCTCCCCTTGGGCAATTTCCAGCGACAATTTATAAACGCGCCTGAAATGGCCCAGATCATGTGACCCGTCGCTTTCATCACCGTGGGCCTGCCACCAGTCTTCAAATTCAGATTGCCATTCGGATGCCGTTTTCATGGCCGGAATTTAGCATAAATTTCAGTCCTTTGCAGCTACAATAAAATATCGGCTTTCATGAGGGGCCAGAAAGCCAATTCTCGCATTGCGCTTTCGATAGAATCCCGCTATCTTCCATGGTTATGACAGCTTCAACGACCGCAAATCCCAAGCCTGCAAATGATTCCCCACTGCAGCGCACGATGCCCCATAATAATGAGGCGGAGCAAATTTTGCTGGGCGCTTTGCTGGTCAATAATAACAATCTTGAAAAAGTTTCTGAGTTTCTAAAGGCCCAGCATTTCTATATTGATATTCATGCCCGCATTTTTGAGGCGCTGGCCAAACTGATTGACCGCGGACAAGATGCCAGCCCGGTGACCTTAAAGCAGTATTTTCAGGATGATGCCGCGCTTGCCGATCTTGGCGGCGGTAAATATCTGGATGATCTGGCCGATAATATTATCTCGGTCGTTGATGTTCAGGAGTTTGGCCGACAAATTCACGAGCTTCATCTGCGCCGGGCGCTGATCGTTCTGGGCGAGGACATCGTCAATGACGCCTATAAACCTGATCTTGACCTGTCACCGACCGATCAGATCGGTGATGCTGAACAGCAATTGTTCGAGCTTGCCACACAAGGCGATTTTAAAGGCGGCTTTGTCCCGCTGATCACCTCGGTCACGGCAGCGATTAAAACGGCTGAACAGTCCTATCAGCATGATGGCGGTATCACCGGGGTCACTACCGGTCTGGTTGATCTGGATAAAAAACTGGGCGGCTTGCAGAACTCGGACCTTTTGATTCTGGCCGGGCGGCCTTCGATGGGTAAATCAGCGCTGGCCACCAATATTGGTTACAACGCCGCCCGCCGCTATGCCCAGACCGATGGCAAAGAAGGCGCGGTTGTCGGTATTTTCCAGTTGGAAATGTCGGCAGAACAGCTGGCCAATCGTATTCTTGCCGATGAAACCTGTATCCCGTCTGATCAGATTCGCCGTGGTGAAATTAAAGATACCGATTTTCAGAAATTTGTCGAAGCCAGCACCCTCATGTCGCAGACACCGATGTTTATTGATGATACGCCGGGTCTGACCGTAAATTCAATCCGTACCCGCGCCCGCCGCCTGAAACGGACCCATAATCTCGGCCTGATCGTTATCGATTATCTGCAGTTATTGATGGGCAGTTCCAAAGCCAGCCAGCAAAACCGCGTCCAGGAAGTCTCGGAAATTTCACGGGGGCTCAAAATCCTCGCCAAGGAACTGGAAATTCCGGTAATCGCCCTCGCCCAGCTGAGCCGGGCGGTTGAACAACGTGAAAATAAACGTCCGCAACTGGCCGATCTTCGCGAATCAGGCTCGATTGAGCAGGATGCCGATGTTGTCATGTTCGTCTACCGCGAACAGTATTATCTGGAACGCGACGAACCCGCCCGCAGACCTGAAGAAGACGAAAGTAAATTCAATGCCCGTTATGCAGATTGGCAGCAGCGCTGTCAGGAAGCTCATAACGTTGCCGAATGTATCGTTGCCAAACAGCGCCATGGTCCGATCGGCACTGTCCGCATGCAGTTTACCGGCGAATTTACCCGCTTTAGCGATCTTGATATACATCA
>JBNJDW010000136.1:0-5271 GCA_051745265.1 Pseudomonadota bacterium | reverse complement strand
CAATTACATCAGACCGCCCGTGGCGCAAAGCAATGAGCATTGATGACGCTTTAGACGAAATCATTAATGGTCGTGGTCAAAAATATGATCCGGATGTTGTCGATGCCACTGTTAAACTTTATCGTGACGAGCCCGAGCGCTTAACCGATGAATATTACGGTCGCGAGTTCTGAAGTTTCTTTTTATCTACCATTAATAAAATACTAAGGATTAAGTCGTAGAGTTAAATTGAATGATGATTTAAGCATTCGTTTCCTCAATACGACCGGACATACGGTTGGGTGTATAGATAGAGATAAAAGGCGTTTCACGGGGGAGGCGCCTTTTTCTTTTATAGATTCAGCAACTTAACGGCAACGTTGCAGGGCTGTTTTCCAGCCTTGGTAAAGCACCTGGCGATGTTCCTCATCCATTTGCGGTGCAAAGCGGGCTGCTTCTGACCATGCATCGGTAATATCATCAACAGAATCGAACAATCCGGCACCAAGCCCGGCCAAATACCCTGCCCCCAAGGCAGTGGTCTCAATGATATGCGGCCGTTTAACCGTCACGCCCGTAATATCGGCCAGAAACTGACACACCCAGTTATTGGCCACCATGCCGCCATCGACCCTAAGCTCTGCAATGGGCTGGCCGGCATCTTTGGCCATGGCTTCCAGCAAATCTTCCGTTTGATAGGCCTGTGCCTCCAAAGCCGCGCGGACAAGATGCGACCGGGATGTATTGCGTGTAATACCCGTTATGATCCCCCGCGCTTCCGGATCCCAGTGCGGCGCACCAAGCCCGGTAAAGGCCGGCACCAGATAGACATCATCATTATGTTCCAGATCCTGCGCCAGATCTTCTGACTCCGCAGCCTGG
Source organism: Pseudomonadota bacterium (assembly GCA_051745265.1). Lineage (GTDB taxonomy): Bacteria > Pseudomonadota > Alphaproteobacteria > Micavibrionales > CSBR16-224 > JBNJDW01. Next base: position 4,410 of record JBNJDW010000136.1, on the reverse strand, counting down.
TCAATAATGTTAATCCCATCACGAAGCCATTGCACGGCAGCACCGGCAATAAAAATTGAGCCCTCAAAAGCATAAGTGATCTGTCCTCCCAACCGGTAGCCAATAGTAGTCAGCATCCGGTGTTCCGAAGATTTAAAATCCGTGCCGATATTCAACAGGGCAAAACAGCCGGTGCCATAGGTGCTTTTGACCATACCGGGGGTAAAACAGGCCTGCCCGATAAAGGCTGCCTGCTGATCGCCGGCAACACCGGTGATTTTCAGATCATGGCCGCCAAACAGCGCATGGGTGGTGGTGCCGAAATCATCGACATTGTCTTTGACCTCGGGCAGCATGCTGGCGGGAATATCAAACAATTCCAGCAGCTCATCATCCCATTTATCTTCCACAATATTATAAAGCTGGGTGCGTGACGCATTTGTTGCATCCGTGACATGAGACTTACCGCCGGTCAGATGCCAGATTAAAAAGGCATCAATGGTCCCGCAGAGCAGATTTCCCGCCTCGGCCTTATCACGGGCCTTATCAACATTGTCCAGCACCCATTTAATCTTGGTCGCGCTGAAATAAGGATCAATCAGCAGGCCGGTTTTCTGCCGGATCATTTCTTCATGTCCGGCCTCGGCCAATGCGCGGCACATATCCGCTGTCCGGCGGTCCTGCCAGACAATCGCGTTATACAAGGGCTTACCGGTTTTCTTATCCCAGACAACGACTGTTTCGCGCTGATTGGTAATGCCGATCGCGGCAATATCGAACAGGTCAATTTCGGCCTTTTTTACAACGTCCTGACAGAGCTGAACGGTATCGGACCAGATCATCATCGCATCCTGTTCCACCCAGCCGTTTTTGGGATAGAACAGTTCAAGTTCCTTTTGCGTCACGGCCACAACATCCATGTCTTTTGAAAACAAAATCGCACGGGTGGTGGTCGTTCCCTGATCAATGGTCAAAATATACGGTTTTTGCGGTGTTTTCATTGCTGAATCGCCTTCTTTACCGGTGTGTCCTGATCTATCGTTGCAAAGCGTTTTTTGTATTTCCGCAAAATACGGGAAATATTCTTTTCTGTTTCTTCAGGAATATGCAATCCCCATTTCGACCGCCGCCAAAGAATATCCTCCATCGTTGTTGCCCATTCCTTGAGAACCAGATAGGCGATTTCGGCCTCATAAATACCGCCGCCCAAATGTTCGCCAAGGTCTGAAATCTGCCGCGCACCACGCAGGAAATAACGGGCCCGCGTGCCATATGTCCGGCAATAACGCATGGCAATCTCTCTAGGTAACCATTCAAATTCCCGGCAGAAGGTCTTGAAAAACATATCAAAATCGGATGTCTTAAAATTACCGCCCGGCAGAACGGCAAACTCAGTCCAGGGATCCGCTTTCCGGCCCAATTTCTCCATAATCATATTCGCCGCCTGTTCTGACAATTTACGGAAGGTTGTCAGTTTCCCGCCATAAACAGACAAAATTGGCAGGCCAGCATGTTCTTTCATCTCCAGAATATAATCACGCGTCACTTGTGAAGCTTTATCCTTTTTGCCTTCATCAGCCAGTGCGCGGACGCCGCTATAGCTCCAGACAATATCCTCAGGCTTGATTTGTGATTTAAAATAACCGTTTACCACCCGGCATAGATACTGCACTTCATCACCACTGATTTCGGCATCTCCGGGATTACCGGTATAATCAACATCTGTTGTGCCGATCAGCGTATAAAGCCCTTCATAAGGAATGGCAAAGACAATCCGCTTATCGGTATTTTGCAGAATATAAGCATGATTGCCTTCATACATTTTCGGAACGATGATATGGCTGCCCTTGACCATCCGGATATGATGATCCGCAATCTCCTTATCAACTCCGTCAATAACCTGATCCACCCAGGGCCCGGCCGCGTTGACCACCAGCTTGGCATCGACAAAAGTTTCACGTTTGGTGATATGGTCTTCGAGCATGGCGCGCCAGATATGGCTGCCGCGTTTTTTACGTACGGATTTACAGCGGCTGCGGGTCAGGATTTCCGCCCCGCGATCGCGCGCATCGACAGCCGTGGTAATAACCAGCCGCGCATCATCGGTCCAGCAGTCCGAATACATGACCCCACGCTTACATGCGTCCTTCAGCGGCAAGCCTGTCGGATGATTTTTAAAATTAAGCCCCTCTGAGCCGGGCAGAATATCGCGGGGGCCCAGATAATCATACAGGAACAGCCCCAGACGAATCATCCAATAAGGCCGTAATTTCTTATTATGAGGCAGGACAAAATCCATCGGCGTAATCAGATGCGGGGCAGAACGTAATAAAATCTCACGCTCGATCAGGGAGTCCCGCACCAGCTTGAAATTAAATTGCTCCAGATAACGCAGACCACCGTGAATAATTTTTGTACTGGCTGATGATGTACCGCTGGCAAGGTCGCCCTGTTCACACAGAACAACGGAGGCGCCCCGTCCGGCAAGGTCACGGGCAATACCAACACCATTAATGCCGCCACCGATCACGAGTATATCCGTTGTAATATTTCTAACTGTCATATAAAAAAAGCCTGGCAGAACGCGTTCGATTACACTTTAACTTCACAGCCACAGTATAGTCGTTTTTTGCGTTCTGCCAAGCTTTGGACAGAAGATTGGTTGGAAGAGTTAATCATCCACCTGTTGACCGACAACATAACCGCCCGCAGCACCGGCACCCCCGGCTAGCATTTCACGCGTTGAACAGGCTGACAAAAAACTGGTGCTGCCCAAAATAACAGCCGCCAGAGTAAAAATTTTAATTGAGAATTTCATTGTTATCTCCATTTCCTTGAATAATTATTGTGTCTTACATACGAGGCCTGACATAGGAAGTTCCGCGCCTTTCCGCTTTATAATTTTTAGAATCCACATATACTGACCTCCGGAGAAAAACATGAGCGATGAATTAGATATAAATATTGAAGAGATGAAGCAAAGACTGCTTGATCGCAAAGCCGTGATCGAGGCTGCACTTGAATCTGATGATGAGGTCAGCGGGCCGGTTGAGCTGGATCAGACCCGGCAGGGTCGTTTATCGCGAATGGATGCCATGCAAATGCAGGCTATGCAGCTTGCGACACAGGAACGCTGCCGTAATGAACTCAAACGAATCGCAGCGGCACTGCATCGCATAGATATAGGTGAATACGGATATTGTGTTGTCACCGGCGAACCTATCGGTAAGGCCCGCCTGATGGCTGATCCCGCCGTTCCAACCTGCATTGAAGCGGTCAGAGATAAAAAGTAATCTTTATAGCTTATAAAGGCCGCTGCTGGACAATTTGCAACAGCACATCTTCCACCCGTTCTTCGCCAAGGATATTGACCGTGACCTTGGTTAGACGCTGCTTGATCGCCTCGACATTTAGGACATTGCCATTAACCAGGCCATACCCAGCACTCAGAACACCATACATATCCTGAATATAGGCATCCGTAAGTCTTGGGCCATATGGCGTGACCTCATCCAATGTACCTGTCGGCACCTCGATCGTGACAACCAGACTGACCTGCTGCGTCAGGCCACGCGAATTAATCACCGGTATTAACAGGGGTTTTAATTCAAAATATTCAAATTCTGAAGAGCTCTCTGTATCCGCCGCAGCATGGGCGGATGGCATCATCCCGCCTGATGTTGCTGAAAAGTCGGCGCCCAGAAGTACGAAGGCCCAAATGGCTAGTATAAAAAAGCGCATATGCACAGTCCTGTAAAAAAAAATTCCCCAATGGTTAGTATGGCGGATTTTCCTTAACAGGGACTTAAATACCGATCAGTTATTTTTGACTTTGGCCAGATACGCCTTAACGTCACGCTTTAACATCGGCGCCATGATATACAAACCGATAATATTCGGCACAGCCATGGCAAAAATCGCCGCATCCATAAAGTTGATAATATTATTCATCTGCGCCGCGCCGCCTACGATCGTAATCAGGCAATAGAGGACCTTGAACGTCGCCTCGGCCCGCGGGGTTTCACCAAACAGATAGGTAAAAGACTTCAGACCGTAATACGACCAGGCAATCATCGATGAGAACGCGAACAGACACACCGCCAGCGCCAGTATATAAGGGAAAAAGGCAAATGTGCCGCCAAAGGCCCGTGACGTCAGTTCCACGCCTTCCATGCCTTCCCCGCCGACATATACGCCGCTGACAACGATCACAAGCGCGGTCAGGGAACAAATCACCACGGTATCAATAAACGGCTCTAACATGGCCACAAACCCCTGACTGACATGACTGTCCGTTTTAACAGCCGCATGGGCGATAGAGGCTGAACCGATCCCCGCCTCGTTTGAGAAAGCCGCCCGCCGGACACCCTGAATAATAGCACCCAGGAAACCACCGCCAAGCGCGCTCAGATCAAAGGCACTTCTGAAAAT
>JBNJDW010000135.1:0-5295 GCA_051745265.1 Pseudomonadota bacterium | reverse complement strand
ACCGAGCGTGGCTGATACGGGCTGTTTTGTCCGGCCAATACAGCCGTTACCGCCAGCAAAGGGACTGTTGATTGCGATATGCCCATGACATGCGTGTCCGGCCCCATGGTCTCCAGACATTCGATCACGCAATCCATATATTTTTCAAAATCAAATTTACCGGCGCCAGACGGTACATCACGGGCATTTTGCCAATCAATGATATGAACATCATGGTCAGGCAGCAATGCCGAAACTGTTGAACGCAGCAGGCTGGCATAATGGCCGGACATGGGGGCGACGATCAATAATTTGGGATCATGGCGCCGGGTATCGCGCTGAAAACGGGTCAGTGTATAGAAAGGCGATTGGCGCAGATCTGTTGGCGTCACCTTGACATTTTTGCGACCTATCCGCACTTCGGTCAGGTCAAAATCCGGAGGCTGATGATGATCTCTATGCACCGATTGGCCCATATTGGCCAGACTGCGGCATTGCCGGGCCGTATTGGCGCTGGCCGCGGCAAAAGCCTGCGATAACGGTAACGGCGCATGCTGCCAGAATCCGGCCTGCATATCCCAGAACTGGGCGGCCATATGAAGGCCGGTGCGGTTAATCTTCTCTGTCTGCCGGGCAAAGCTGCGGACGGCATCTATAAAAACGTAATCCGGCCACATGCTCTTGCCCTTTGTTACGCCTGCTTACGATCAATCAGATCGGCCACCACATCCGGATCGGCAAGGGTCGAGATATCGCCCAGCTGGTCTTCTTCATTGGCGGCAATTTTACGCAGGATCCGGCGCATGATTTTGCCTGAGCGGGTTTTCGGCAGGCCGCCGGCCCATTGAATGACATCGGGTTTGGCAATCGGCCCGATGACCTCGCGGACATGGCCGACCAGCTCGGATTTGATCTCATCGCTGGGCTGTTCACCATCAACCAGCGTCACATAGGCATAAATGCCCTGCCCCTTCAGATCATGCGGATACCCGACGACCGCGCTTTCGGCGACTTTCGGATGGGCGTTCAGCGCCTCTTCAATTTCGGCGGTGCCAAAACGGTGACCGGAGACATTGATGACATCATCGACCCGGCCGGTAATGCGGTAATCGCCATCTGCGTCACGGCGGGCGCCGTCACCGGTGAAATAAGTGCCGGGAAAGGTGCTAAAATACGTATCGATAAAACGCTGATGATCTTTATAAACCGTGCGCATCTGCCCCGGCCAGCTGTCGAGCAGCACCAGATTGCCTTCGGCCTCGGTCTCATTGAGAATTTCGCCTTCGTTATCGACCAGCGCCGGACGCACGCCAAAGAAAGGCTGGCAGGCTTTGCCGGGTTTCAGGTCGGTAACGCCGGGCAGCGGTGAAATCAGGATGCCGCCGGTTTCCGTCTGCCACCAGGTATCAACCACCGGACAACGGGAATCGCCGACAATATCGTGATACCACAACCAGGCTTCTTCATTAATCGGCTCACCCACCGTGCCCAGAATACGCAGGCTGCTGCGCTCGGTCTTTTTGACCGGTTCATCCCCATGGGCCAGAAGCGAGCGGATTGCCGTTGGCGCGGTGTAGAAAATATTGACCTTATGCTTGTCAACCACCTGCCAGAAGCGGCTGAAATCCGGGTAATTGGGCACGCCTTCAAAAATGACCGAGGTCGCACCATTGGCCAGCGGCCCGTAAACAACATAGCTGTGCCCGGTGACCCAGCCGACATCAGCGGTGCACCAGTAAACATCACCGTCATGGTAATCAAAGACATATTCATGGGTCATGCTGGTATAAACCATATAGCCGCCGGTGGTATGCAGCACCCCTTTTGGCTTGCCGGTCGAGCCCGAGGTATACAAAATAAACAGCGGATCTTCGGCGTTCATTTCTTCGGGCACGCAATCGGTCGACTGATCATCGCACAGCTCGTGATACCAGACATCGCGCTTGTCCTGCCAGTCGATATCACCGCCGGTGCGTTTTAAGACAATCACCGAATGAACATTGGGGCACTCGGCCAGCGCCTTATCGACATTGGCCTTCAGCGGGATGGATTTACCGCCGCGCAGCCCTTCATCCGCGGTAATAACCACATCGGATTCACAATCGAGAATCCGATCGGTCAGGCTTTTGGGCGAAAACCCGCCAAAAACGACGGAGTGAATGGCACCAATCCGCGCGCAGGCCAGCATGGCATAGGCGGCTTCGGGCACCATCGGCATATAGATCGTCACCCGGTCGCCTTTTTTAACACCGCGGGCGCGCAGGCCATTGGCCAGACGGCAGACCTGATCTTTCAACTCGGCATAAGACACATGATAGCTGTGATCGGGATCATCACCTTCGAAAATAAAGGCCGTCTGATCGGCCCGTTCGGGCAAATGACGGTCAATACAATTAACCGACGCATTCAGGAAACCATCATAATACCAGCGGATCCGGGCATTATCTTTGAAATCAACATCCTTGACCTGCGTATAGGGCGTTGACCAATCCAGCCGCTCGCCCTGTTCGCGCCAGAAGGATTCATTGTCAATCACAGACCGGTTATACATCTGTTCGTAAAGGTCTTTATTAACCTTGGCCTTGGCAGCGATTTCCGGCTTTACCGGGAAAATATGGGGCGTATCCGTCATGGGGCGTCCTTTCCTTATTTTATCTGAAATAATTCTATAAAACAGGATAGGCTACAGGTCACAAAATGACAAGTATTGAAACTTCTGCCATATATTATGACCTGCGGGAAAGACGGCGATTTTAAAAAGAGTTAAGACTGCATCTTAAACTGCGCGGTATTCATCGTTAGTTTCGGCGGAATATAAAATGTTGCGCCCGTTTTTCGATCGGTGGCTTTGCTGAAATTCTCGCGCATGCTTTCCGGCACTTTGGCAGACGGTGCTTCCGTCCGGACCTCTGGCATAGGGTCATTATCCATACCATTAACAACGATATCATGGGCGGGCTGATAGCCGGAAAAGCCTGCAACGACACCGCCAGTGACAGTACCAGCAAAGAGGCTGGCCCGCCGAAACATTTCTTTGCCCGCTGATGTCTTTGAACCCAGCAGCCCTGCAGAGCCAAGAAGACCCATCGTAACACCAAAACCCGTAAAAGCACCCGCAGCTGCAAAAAGCGCGGCGCCACCACCAATCATAGCTGCAGCGAAGAGTCCTTTTGTCGTTGTTCCCCCAAGCGCAGGCGTTGTCAGCAAAGCCGCAAATCCAGACACACTCGCAACGAGTTGACATGTATATGCTATGGTTTTGCCAAGCATAAATTTAACGTCACCCATAAATTTATTTCCACGCATAAATTTGCTCCCACTTAAAACATTTTTCATATTCAACATCCGTTGTATCCAAAATCTCCAGAATTGTCAATAAAAATATTATGCAAAAAAGTTATGGCATTTCCTGTGTCGATGACCACAACACAACGCATTGAAAGTGTCCTAAACGGTGACACCTTCAATAACGTTATAATGTTTGATCGGAATCTCGTTGAGTAATACGATGCGCCCGCAGTAAATTTAAGACTGCATCTTAAACTGCGCGGTATTCATCGTCAGTTTTGGCGGTAGATAATAGGTTGCGCCCGTTTTTCTATCAGTGGCTTTGCTGAAATTCTCGCGCATGCTTTCCGGTACTTTGGCAGACGGTGCTTCCGTCCGGACCTCTGGCGTAGGATCATTATCCATACCATTAACAACAATATCATGGGCAGTATAATGCCCTTGAATGCCGCCTATAAGGCCACCAGCAAATGCGCCGGCATACCCGCCTGCCTTTAAAAAATCTTCTCTGATCTTTGGCGATTTTGTGAAGGGCATACTTACAGCGCGCGCCGTATGAGACAAAAGGATACCCCCGGCCACAAGACCGACCATCGCTCCAATTGCAGAAAAACTGCCAATCATAACGGCACCGATAAAGCCTTTCAGAGCCCCGGTCATAAGAGATGGCGTTGTCAGCCACGCCGCCCCTGCCGATAAGATACCGGCACCACTTGTTATATTGGAAATTTGACCGTTATGTGGCTTTTTAGTATCGCTCATAGAATCTTTCCCGCTTAAAATAATTTCCATAGTTCATTGTATTTATACACCCAATCTTAAGGGTTTGTCAATAAATATTATGAAAATAGCTACAGCGTTTCCTGCGTCAATGGCCGCGATAACAACGCATCGATGGTATCCTTGACGGTCACGCCTTTATGCAGGGTTTCATTGACCGCAGCGCAGATCGGCATATCAATGGCGTGTTTCTTGGCAAAATCGAGAACGGCGGACGAAGTCGCGACGCCTTCGGTGACGTTATAACGCTTGGCCAGAATTTCGTTCAAGGATTCCCCACGCCCGCGGGCCACGCCGAGCGAGAAATTACGCGATTTCATCGAATTACAGGTCAGGGTCAGATCACCCAGACCCGAGAGGCCGAGAAAGGTTTCCGGCCGGGCACCCAGGATTTTACCCATGCGTTTGATTTCAGCCATGCCGCGGGTCATGATCGCCGCCCGGGCATTTTCGCCAAGCTCATAGCCATAGACAATACCGCAGGCAATGGCGATGACATTCTTGATCGCGCCGCCGATTTCAGCGCCGATCGGATCACTGGTCACATAAGGCCGGAAAGTTTTGGAGAATATCGCCTGCGCCACCCGTCTGCCTTCGGCACTGTCTGAGGTCGCCAGCGTTGCTGCCGCCGGCAGGCCCTTGGCAATTTCATCGGCAAAATTGGGGCCGGAGAGCACCAGATAGGTGTTTTCCGGGGCCAGTTCATCAACAACCTGCGACATCAGCATGCCGGTGGCCATTTCAATACCCTTGCTGCAGATAATCAGCGGGGTTTCCGGCCGTAATACCGGCTGCATGACTTCGACAGCCGCCCGCAAATGCTGGGCCGGCGTGACCAGAAACAAGGCATCACTGTTGGCGGCCAGAGCCTGCGCATCGGTTGTCGCCTTGATATTCTCGTTCAGGGGAATATCCTCCAGATAGCGGCTGTTGGTATGCTGATTATTGATTTCATCGGCCTGTTCCTGATTCCGGGTCAGGATCGACACATCATCCGCATTGCGGCTGATCGCCTGCGCCAGGGCGCTGCCCCAGCTGCCGGATCCGACAATACCTATTTTTGTAATATTCTCTTCTGTCATGGTCAGTCTATCTGTTGTTATTGTTCTAATCTTGCCCCTGCGAGTTCTGTCAACGGCCAGCGCGGCCGCGGCAAAGTCTCTAGAGTATCAACCATTCCCAATCGTAATCGTTCCACACCGGCTGCCTGCTCAAACCGGAATCCTTGTATTCACCATGGGCCAGATT
>JBNJDW010000134.1:0-5396 GCA_051745265.1 Pseudomonadota bacterium | reverse complement strand
AATTCGGCGTTCAGGGTGTTCATATCGAAATTTTCAGCAATGCCGCTTTGCTCACCGGCGATTAAGGCGTTTTGCAGCGTTTGCAGCTTAAGCCGTTTTTCTTCCAATTCGCGGAGTGCATCACGGATCACTTCACTGGCTGAGCCGTATTTACCGCTCGCCACTTCATTTTTGATAAAGTCTTCCCAGTGTTTGCCGAGCGTAATGCTTGTATTGGCCATGATAAACCTCCGATTTATACCATATAATATTATATATGAATATAGAGGGTTTGACAAGGCGCGCCGGGGTCAGCCCGCCGGGTTGGCCGCGGATTTTAAGGCCTGCAGGTCGATGACGGCGGGGCCGTGTTGTCCGGCGGTGAGGGCGCCGGCGATATTGGCGATATGGGCTGCCTGTTCGATATTGGCGCCGCTGCCAAGGGCGGCGGCGATGATGGCGGTGAGGGTCTCACGGCTGCCTGCGGCATCGTAAATCTCTTGCGGGTTATGGGCCGGGAGATGAACAGGCTCGCTATCTTCGGAGACCACGGACAGACCGTCACGCCCGCGATGGGCCAGTACCGTTTCAATATCGCAGCCGGTGATGATATTGACTGCGGCGGCACAGATCGACGCGTCATCCTGCGCGGTGATGTCGCTGGCGGCAGAGAGGCTCTGCAGATCGGGGATAATCACAGTCGCGCCTGCGTATTTGCTGTATTTTTTGCCGTGCGGATCAATGATCACCGGTATATCGGCCTGTTTGGCCAGTGAGATCAGCGCGGCGCAGATATCATCGCTGAGCACGCCCTTACCGGAATCGGACAGGATCAGGGCATCATACTGTTCAATTTCATCGGTGACGGTGGCGATGATTTTGGCCGCCGTTTCCTCATTCAGCGCGGTGCGATCTTCGGAAATACTGCGTAAAAGCGGCTGCTCCGCGGCTATAAACCGGGTTTGAAGGGTTGAGGACCGGTGATCATCGGTGATCAGATGATCGGTCATATTATTAAGCTGGCCGAGGATTTCACCAATCTGCCGGCCCGCCGAATCAGGACCGATCTGGCTGACAATTGCGGTGTGCGCCCCCAGCGCTGACAGATTGGCCGCGACATTGCCGGCCCCGCCCAGCGTTTCAGTTTCTTCTGTGATTTGCAGCAGCGGCACCGGCGCATCCGGGGCAATATGGTCAACTGTGCCGGAGACAAAACGGTCAAGCATGATATCGCCGACACACAGAATTCGGGCATGGCAAAGCTGGTCGATAATCGGGTGCAGAGACGGGGAGAGGGTCATTAAAAGATCATTCAATTCATTATAAACAGAGTTTTTTTATACGCGCTGACCCTGATTATGTCTAGAAATTTCTCAAAACTGTCGATGTTTTCATATTTCTTTAATTTTTGGCCTGTATCCTAAGATTACATAAAGGAATGGAATGGGGAGTATTATGAGTAAGCACGTAACAGATCCTGAACAGCAACACGCAAAAAAACGGGGGTTTTTTAACGCCGTGGCCAATCGTCTGGCGTCTGCGCGGCTTGGGGATTTGTTGGTCGACAGTGGGTTGATCAGCCGTGATCAGCTGGCCGAGGCGCTGGCCGCACAAAAAGCCGACCGTAAACAGCTGGGTCAGGTGCTGATCGGTCTTGGCATTATTTCACCGATCACCCTGTATCGCAAACTGGCTGAACAGTGGTGTATCAAGGTTTCCGCCGCCGGTCTGACCATGCTGATCAGCGTGGGCAGCATGGCGCCGCGCTCAGCCTCAGCCGAAACGACCAATGTTAGTTTTTCTTCTGCGGTTGATACCAGTAAATATGATGTTGATGAAATCGCTTATCCGGCCATGTTCGGCACGCGCGAAGTGCGGTCCAATGATATTTCCGGCTTCAGTAACTGGAACGGCATGATTGAGCGTTTTGAAGCGGATCTGCGCGCCGGTAAAGGCGGGCATGAAATGCAGCAGATGCAAAACCGTCTGAAGGGTCTGCAGGGAAAATCGCTGCGTGAACAGGTTTCTGCCGTGAACCGGATGATGAACAGCAAGCCGTATATTGAAGACAGCCAGAACTGGGGCAAATCTGATTACTGGGCAACACCGGTTGAATTTATGGCCCGCGGCGGGGATTGCGAAGATTTCGCCATTGCCAAATATGTTGCCTTGCGGGCGCTGGGCGTGCCGGTTGAACAGATGCGGGTTGCCGTGGTTGAGGATAAAACGTTGAACCAGCACCATGCCATTTTGATTGTTTATGATCGCGATAAGACCGCTTATGTTCTGGATAACCAGATCAAACGCGTACGCCAGTTATCTTCGGTCAAACGCTATAAGCCTATTTTCTCAATCAATCAGGCCAGCTGGTGGCTGCATAAATCAGCCTGATAAAAGCTATATTCCCGGAGGCAGGAATATATGGGGGGAAAAATATACGGGTCGGTTTTGCCGGCCCGTTATTTTTCAAACCAGCGCCGGGCCTCTGCCCGCAGCCAGCAGCTTTCGACATGATCATCGACAAGGCCGACGGCCTGCATATAGGCATAGAGAATGGTCGAGCCGACAAATTTCATGCCGCGCTGTTTTAAATCTTTGGCCAGCGCATCGCTTTCGGCGGTGGTCACCGGTACGTCTTTGAGCGTTGGCCAATGATTGATCCGCGGCGCATCGGGGATAAAAGTTTTAAGGTACGTCTCAAAACTGCCATAGTCGCGCTGAAGGCTCAGGAAGACTTTGGCATTTGTCCGGGCGGCATAGATCTTCAACCGGTTGCGGATAATACCGGTATCTGCCCGCAGAGCCTCCAGATCAGCATCTGACATGGCGGCGACCTTGACCGGATCAAAATTATGATAGGCCCGCCGGTAACCGTCCCGGCGTTTTAAGATGGTCTCCCAGGACAGCCCGGCCTGCGCGCCTTCTAAAACCAGCATTTCAAAGAGATGGCGGTCATCCGGTGCCGGGCGGCCCCATTCATGGTCATGATAGGCGGCATACAGATCCTGCCCCGGCTTGTCGCCAAAGCAGCGGTATTTGCCATCACGTTCGGTGATCATCGGGCCGTCATCCTTTACAAAATAATCTTCCTGAACAGCAAGAAGGGCGGAGTAATACCGCCCTTCTTTTAAACACTGTATCTCTGACCTGTATTCAGATCAGCCGGTTTTTTTCTGATCGGCCCATTTTGGATTGACCCAGCCGATATTGCCGTCTTTGCGGCGATAAACCATATTGATATCGCCATGATCGCTGTTACGGAACATCATCGCATTTGAATCGGCCAGCTCAAGCCGCATGACCGCTTCACTGACAGACATTTCCTGGATCGAGGTGACCATTTCGGCGACCACGGTGGGCTCGCCGGCTTCGCTTTCGTCCTGATTGTCATGATTGTTCAGGGATTCAAGCGTTTTATAAACCGCCGGCATTTCCTGTTCGGCCGGGATGCCCTCGATTTTGCGCTGGTGATCTTTCATCCGGCTTTTGTAACGGCGCATTCTTTTGGCCAGACGGTCTGTTGCGGTATCAAAGGCAACATACGGCGCGTCTGCTTCGTAATGGGCTTTCAGGATAATATCCTTGCCCAGATGAATGGTGATATCCGCTTTGATTCTATGATTGGCTTCTTTCGAAAACAAAACAGTGGCTTCGATCGGATTGGGGAAGTATTTTTCCGCAGCTTCCGTCAGATGGTCTTGCACATGTTCACGTAAAGCGTCGCCGATCTCCATATGCTTGCCTTGGACCGTTAATTTCATGTTTTGCGTCTCCTTCGGACTTGTTTGAATGACATTATCTTAATGTCTGGATATTATACTATTTTCCACCAAAAAAAATAATATTCCTTTAACTGAAATCAAGTTCCTGCCAGTTTATAAAGAAAGCGGTCATTTGATGATTCATCAGTAGGGTTTATTTGAATTTATGTAAAATTTTAACTAAATTTTTTTCTTTTGCTGTCATACTAAAATTTGGGGAATGATATAATATGCAAGACACATCAAAAATTCTGTTGATAGAACCGAATACCGTAAACCGCAAACTGATCAGCGGTTTGCTGGAGAAAGCCGGATATCAGGTCGATGCGCTGGATTGCAGTGCCGATTCAAAGGATCTGGATATTGGCGAATTTTCGCTGATTCTGACCGATGTTTCAGAATACCGCGAGCCTTTTGACGCTGAATTTGGCGATCTGCCGATGTTGTTTATGGCCGATGATCCTGATTCAGCGCCGATGAATCTGGACCATCATCATGTTTTGTTCCGGCCCATTTCACCGGAAACTCTGTCGTCTAAGGTTGCGGCGGCTTTTAAGATCTATAATACCGCCCCGGTCAATGGTAAAGCCAGTGATGCGCCTGCGCCCGACCGGTTTATGCGCCGGGCGCTGGATCTGTGTTCGGAGAGCATTTCAACCTCACCCGAGGGACCGTTTGCCGCCGTGATAGTCAGGAATAACAAGATTGTCGCCGAGGCGTGCGACCGCGTCATCGAAAGCGGTGATCCGACGGCCAAGGCCGCGCTGCTGGCGGTGCGTTCGGCCTGTGAAAATCTGCAAAGTCCGGTTCTGACTGATTGTGAAATTTTCCTCAGTTGCGAGCCGTGCCCGATGGCGCTGGCGGCGATTTACGAAGCCGGCATGGATCGGGTCTATTACGCGACCACGCTCGAAGAAATTGAAAACGAGACCTATAACTACCTGAATTTATATGACCAGATGGCCCAGGTGGTCAGCAAAAGAACCATGCCGATGATCGAATTTCTGAATGATGAGGGTTATATCGTTTTACAGCAATGGAAAGATTTGCAAGAGTCATAAGCGGGACAGACAAAAAAAGGGACAGAGCATGGAATATCAGATCGAGGGCGGAAACACCTTCCCAATGGTCCGCGTAGAGCTTGCCGCCGGTGAAAGTATCAAGGCTGAATCCGGATCAATGGTGGCGATGTCACAGGATATCCATTTGAAAGGCCGGATGGATGGCGGGGTCAAAGGCGCCATTGGCCGGATGTTCACCGGCGAAAGCTTTTTTCTACAGTCATTGGAAGCCCCGCAGAAACCGGGCTGGGCATTATTATCGACAGCGCAGATGGGGATGATCGCGCCGATTGAACTGGATGGCCGGGAATGGATACTGCAAAAACACGGTTTTGTCGCCGCCAGTCAGGATGTTGAAATCTCGACCAAGGTGCAAAGCCTGACCCGGGGACTTCTCGGCGGTGAGGGATTCTTTGTCATCCGCATGGGCGGCACCGGCACCGCCTTTGTCAGCACCTATGGCGCGATTCATAATCTTGATGTGCCGGAAGGCGAAACCGTGGTCATTGATAACGGCCATCTGGTCGCCTGGCATGCCGATATGAATTATCAGATCACCAAAGGCGCCAAAAGCTGGGTGTCATCGGTGACCTCG
>JBNJDW010000133.1:0-5433 GCA_051745265.1 Pseudomonadota bacterium | reverse complement strand
GGTGGCAAGATCAGGGTCCCCTGCCATGATAAAGGGTATAAATGCGGCGCGGTTGCGGCTTTTCAGATCGGTAAAACGCTGGTCGATACGGGATGTCATTGGCCGGTCTCCATATCTATATCAAGTGCCTCGGCAATGGTGAAGATATCCTTGTCCCCACGACCACACAGGTTCATGACGACCATTTCATCTTTACCAAAGGCATCACGGTTATCCCGGATCCAACCCAGAGCATGAGACGGTTCCAACGCGGGCAGGATGCCTTCCATTTTAGCGCAATACTGAAAAGCGTCCAGCGCCTGCTGGTCCGTGGCGCTGACATAATTGACCCGGTTTTGATCAAACAGATAGGCATGTTCCGGACCAATGCCGGGATAGTCAAGACCGGCTGAAATGGAGTGGGCATCCTTGATCTGTCCGGTTTCGCTTTGCAGTAAATAGGTCCGGTTGCCATGCAGCACCCCGGGTTTGCCGCCATTCAGTGAGGCGGCGTGTTCACCGCTTTCGATGCCTTTACCGGCGGCCTCGACGCCATACATGCGGATATTTTCTTCGTCCAGAAACGGATAAAACAGCCCCATGGCGTTTGACCCGCCGCCGATACAGGCGACCAGTGCATCGGGGAGCCGGCCTGTCATCTCCAGCGCCTGTTCGCGAAGCTCGGTGCCGATTACCGCCTGAAAATCACGGACCATGGCCGGATAGGGATGCGGTCCGGCCACCGTGCCGATCACGTAAAAGGTATCATCGACATTGCTGACCCAGTCACGCAAGGCATCATTCATGGCATCCTTCAACGTGCCGGTGCCCGAGGTCACGGCGCGGACATCGGCGCCCAGCAGTTTCATGCGAAAGACATTCGGCGCCTGGCGTTTGATATCGGTTTCCCCCATGAAAATCGTGCAGGGCAGATCAAACAGCGCGCAGACGGTGGCGGTGGCCACGCCATGTTGCCCGGCGCCGGTTTCAGCAATAATTCGGGTTTTGCCCATGCGTCTGGCCAGCAGCACCTGCCCCAGACAGTTATTGATTTTATGCGCGCCGGTGTGGTTCAGCTCGTCCCGTTTGAAATACAGGTTGAGGCCCAGATCCGCGCTGGTCCGCGCGGCATGATAAAGCGGGCTGGGGCGACCGACATAATGTTTGAGGTAACGTGTGAATTCCGCCTGAAAATCAGGATCGGCCTTGGCCGCGTCATAGGCCTGTTCAACCTCCAGGATCAAAGGCATCAGCGTTTCGGCGACAAAGCGGCCGCCGTAAATGCCAAACCGCCCATGGTCATCCGGTAAGGCCGTATATTTTGTCTGTGCGTTCATGCTCTGTCACTCTGGTTAAAGAATCAGGGGTGGTTTAAGAATATAGTATATAACGCAAAATTATTGTAATTATATTACAAAATCAAAGGTATGAGCGGTATAATATGTCACAAGACTTGACGTAATTAATAATATGTTGCATTATTTAAACATAAGCTTTTAAAAAAAGTTTGTTTGCGATGTGACGCAAAGCCCGGCTTGAGGATGATAAATCCGCATCCGGAACAGGCACAAGGCTGGACGGCCGCTATAAGTGTTTTTTTATTCGTTTCTCTCTTCATTTGGGGAAGTCCGTTTCGGGCTTCCCCATTTGACGTTTGATCGGCTACACGGTCCTAGACGCTTTTATCAACTTCTGCCGGTTTGGCTTTTTTACCTTTGGCCACACCAACCCGGGCCGGGCGCAGCAGACGATCCTGAATCATATAACCGGGTTCCAGCACCTGAATAACGGTGCCGGGCGCTTTTTCCGGCATATCGGCTTCAAACATAACTTCGTGGAAATTCGGATTAAACGGTTGGTCCAGCGCATCTATGAGTTTAATACCGGTGCTTTCAAAGGCGCGGTGCAGTTCGCGCTCTGTCGCTTCAACGCCCACAAAGATTGAATTCAAGGCTTCATTCTGGCTGCGGTCTTCTTCGGGAATGGCTTCGAGCGCGCGGCGCAGATTATCGGCTACCGGCAGCAACTGACGTGCAAAGCCGCTGATGCCGTATTTGGCCGTATCAGCGCGTTCCTTTTCAGCCCGTTTGCGGATATTGTCGGTTTCGGCCAGGGTGCGCAACAAGCGATCTTTCAGATCCGCCACTTCGTTTTCAAGCGCGGTGACTTTGTCATCACCGGCGCTGGCCTTTTTAGCCTCGGCATTGTCTTCGGGCAGCTCAGGTTCAGCCGCCGCATCAATGTCCGCGGCCGGATCCTGATGATCCGCTGCCGTTTCGGCATTGATTTCTTCCGGTGTTAAATCTTCGTCTTTATCAGTGTTCTGATTTTGCGCTGACATCGTACACATCTCCATTTTCTGTTTCCTAGAAAATGGGGTGTTTTGCCTTGAAATTCAAGTCTTTTCTACAGGTTACCGTAGATTCTAGGGGGCAATCCGGACCATGGCATCGCGCAGGGGCTTGTTGTTCAGCTTATAGCCTTCCTGTTCGACTTTGGCGATATGACCGGAGGGGGTGTCTTTATTGTCCTCATCATAACCGATGACCTGATGGATATCGAAATCCGGTTTTTCCCCCTGTGATTTGACTTTTTCAATGCCGAATTTGCTAAAGCTGTCTTGCAGCTCTGCTTCAATTTTTTCAATTTTGGTGGCAATGGTGTTAAAGCTGTTGCCAAGGGTGTCTTTCTGGCTTTCCAGTGCCCGGACAGCCAATGACAGCTGATCGGCAACCGGAATGGCATCTTTGGCAATATCCTTGAGCGCCATTTCAGCCTGACGTTCAAGATCGCGGCGGGCGCGCGTCAGCTGGGCGCCGGTATCTTCAACAACAGAGCCCAGTTTTTCTTCCATAATCTGATTGGCATTTTCGTAGGAATCGATTGTCGTATAGACGTCTTTCAGTTTTGCTGTCAGCGCCTTGGTTTCTGCGGCCAGCTTGTCGGTGCTGATATCCTTGTCTTTTCCCTCCAGATCAAGTTTTTCGACCTGCTCAACCTCAATTTTGGCCGGCGGAACAAAATCGGCGGGTTTGGGCGCGGCGGGCGCTGTGCCGCCGGCATGACTGTTAAACAGATCGGACAGATTCTTTGAGGTCAGTTCCAACCCTTCGACAAAGCTGTCCAGAATGGTTTTATCAGCGTCAAGATTTTGAATTTCGGTAATCGCGGTGCCCAAAGACGTGTGCGTTTTTTCAAGGGCCGCCATGAAATCGCGGGTCTTATCAATCTTCTGCTGCTCGGCCTCAGCGGTCAGGCGGGCAATTTCAATTTCAGACTTGCTGGCGATTTCCTGATACATCACCTTATGGTCCTGGTTGGCGTTTTTCAGCTCAGCCAGTTTGACCAGTGCCTGATCAAGATCAGTGCCCAGGGCCTTGTATTCTTTAATTTGGGCGTCTCTATCATTCTGTGGCGGTTGATGATTATTCTGTTCTGCCGCCTGTTTTTGGGTATCATCCTGAACCGAAGATTTCGCAGCCGCGTTTAATGCTTTTTCCGCATCGCCCAGCGTATGACGTTTTTTGGGTTTATAGCCAAAAGTTTTCTTTTTGCCTTTGTTAGCGTCATTATCTTGCGGATTTTTATGGTTTTCAGACATGATTCGATATCCCGTTTAATAATTGTTTAACGGGTCTTATACGAAATAGAGTCGCTTATGTCAAATAAATTCAGAGAGAAGTTCCGATGTGTAATTGATCACCGGAATAACCCGCCGGTAATTTAACCGTGTCGGGCCGATGACCCCGATGGCGCCGATGACGTTTTTATCGGCATCTTTACAGGGGGAAATAATCAAAGAACAACCGGTATGTTCAAACAGGGAATTGCTGGAGCCGATAAAAATCTGAACCCCGTCGGCCCCCTCAGCCGCATGCAGCATTTTGATCAGGGTTTCTTTTTCCTCGAGCGCGGCGAATAAACGGCGCAGACGTTCCAGATCTTTCAGGGCGGTCACACTGTCAAGCAGTCGGGCCTGGCCGCGGATAATCATATGCCGCCCGGTTTCCTGCGGTGAGAAATTGGCAATACCGGCATCAACCAGTTTCTGGGTCAGATCGTCCAGAACCTGTTTTTCCTGTTTGACCCGGTTTTTCAGGCTGGCGCGGATCGAAGAAAGCTTCTGACCGCCCAGAAAGGAATTGAGATAATTTGCCGCCTGAATGAGGTTGGAGCGGGGAATATCCTCCTCCATCTCAACAACGCGGTTTTCAACGGTACCGTTATCATGGACCAGCACGACCAGCACCCGGTTATCAGACAATTTCAGGAATTCGACCTCTTTTAAAACATCATCCAGTTTCGGCGCGATGACCAGCCCCGCGCCGGAAGACAGGCCGGAAAGCATCCGGCTGGCCTGATCAAGACGGTCACTGACCGGACCCGTGCCTTCGGTTTCAAGGCCGGCGCGGATGATGTCACGTTCCTTGCGCGGCAGGTCGTTTATTTCCAGCAGGCCTTCGACAAAGACGGTTAGCCCGGCTTCGGTCGGCAGGCGTCCTGCCGAGGTATGCGGCGCATATAAAAAGCCGCTTTGCTCAAGTTCGGACATGACATTACGGATCGAGGCCGAAGACAGGGTCAGGCCCATCCTCTCGGCAATCGTCTTTGACCCAACCGGCTCCCCGGTATGGATATAAGAATCAATGATCAGTTGCAGTATATTTTGCGCACGTTCGTTTAAAGCTGTCATGGTATATATATAAGGTGAATCGCGTCTTTCTGCAAGGTGGATGCGGCACAGCGCGGGAAAGTGATATTTTGATGATTATTGAAAAACGGATTGACATTATGTTAATCACCTGTTAAGTAATAGGGCAGCTAATAAAAATCCTAAGAGTGAGGAAATCAAATGAGCGACCGTACCTGTCTTTATGAAGTTCTGAACGCCAACGGCAAAGTTAACGTTCAAAAAGACTCCAGCACCGCAGATATTAAAAAAGCATTCCGGGTTCTGGCGATGAAATTTCACCCCGACCGCCTTCAGGGTGCGTCAGAGGCAGAGCAGGAAAAAGCCGCCAACCGGTTCAGCGAAATTCAATATGCTTATAACATCCTTAGCAAAGAAGACACACGCGCCGCCTATGATGAAAAGGGTTTTGCTGGGCTTGAGGATGGTCAGGAAGATGAACCGCGCCGCGGATTTGATTTCTCACAGGCCGATCTTGATGAACTGATCAAGGAAACAGAGGATGTCGCCGTATCCGAAGACAGGGTTTCTGTGAAACGTAAAGGCGCCAAAGGCTCGACAATGAGTAAGTTTTTAAACCGCAATAAGAGCGGTGATGCCGATGCGGCCAAACAGACTGCAGAAAAACCCGCGCCGGAACCGCCCCCTGAAAAGCCCAAAGGCACAGTGACCATGGATCAGACATTGCGCGATGAATTTGCGGCCTTTGCCCGTGAAAAAGGTAATACGGATCTGGCCAAGAAGATCGAAGCGCTGGAAGTTCG
>JBNJDW010000132.1:0-5453 GCA_051745265.1 Pseudomonadota bacterium | reverse complement strand
GGATCGCCATAGAGGCGGTCAAGCTCCTGATCAATCTGACGCTGCAGGTTACGGGTATAGGTCGAAATCCACACCGCGCCGTCATTCTTTTCCGCCCAGACGGTGGCCGGGGCCAGATAGCCCAGCGTTTTACCAATCCCGGTTCCGGCCTCGGCAATCACGGTATTGGGTTTGTCTTCCTGCTGCATCGGCGCAAAACCGGCGGCAACCGCTTTGCTGTAGTCAATCTGGGCCGTGCGCGGCGTCTGGCCGCGCTGTGCGGTCAGGATATTCAGCCGCGCCTCGGCCTCTTCCCCGGAAACCGGATGATGGGCCGGCGGTGGTTCCGGCGCGCTTTCCGACCATTCGGGCAGACGGTGCCAGATCTGGATACCGGCGCGGGCGGCACTTTCGCGCTCAGGCCCTTCCGGCGCGCCCAAAGCATGCAAAACCGGCTCTGCCCAGGGCCAGCCCTGTCCGGCGTCATAGCCCTTGCGGCCCATCGCCATAATCCAGGCGGCCGCGACGGGGTCAGAGGCATGATCATGGGCCTGCATTTCCATCAGATCCTGCAATAAATGCCGGGCAATATTTAACAACAGGACCGGATCATTTTCCGCACCTTCAGGGATAAACAGCCCCAGATATTCGGCAAGACCGCGCACCGTCGGCAGGCTGAAGGCGCCCGGATGGACAAAGGCAAACAGCTCCAGAATGTCATAAGCGATAAAGGGTTCAATCCCCAGCTTAGAAGAAATAAACGGCGCATGGCATACAATCGGCATTTCCTGACGAATGGCGATCGCAAAAGAGTCGGCGGACAGCATTCTGATTTCGCCATCACTGCTCAGCCAATGGATCTTCCCCGCCGCCATCATACAGACAGGGGCGTCAGGCATCAGCAGGGATTTCGTCGAAACCCCGCCTTGCAGTGCGGATGCAGGGGATATAGTGTTCATAATGATCTGACCTCCCCTTTTATATAGCGCAGAACCGCCAAAAAGGCCAGAAAGAAGTATGGCCCCGACCGGGTAAGTCGGAGCCATACAATTCGGACAGGACAGAGAGGGAGAGTGGGAATAACTTAGGAAAGTTATGTGGACTTCCGATAACAGTTTTGAGCAGGTTTTGCCCTGTCCGAGTGTGGTGTTCTGTTCTATAACCGTAGAAGAGTGTGGGGCTCTTCTGGTATTGCAAATGGCTGAACAGGGTGTTTGGTTCCGGCCCTTTTTTAAAAAAGTGAATAAAAATGACAATTAAATTTCAAACCACTGATAACATTGAACAATGTTTAGACATCCGCCATAAGGTTTTTATTCTGGGCCAGAATGTGCCGCCGGATCTTGAAATTGACGGGCTGGATGACACAGCGCGGCATTATATCGGTCTCGATCAGGACCGGCCTGTTGCCACCTGCCGGGTCCGCTTTATCAAGGATACCGCCAAAATTGAGCGGGTCGCCGTTCTGGACCTTTATCGGGGACAGGGCATCGGGCGGGATTTCATGGCATTCGTCCTCAAGGATCAAGCCCAAAACCCAGACATTCATTACTTAAAACTCTCGGCCCAGGTGACGGTTGTACCCTTTTATGAATCGCTTGGCTTTGTAAGTTCCGGCACCATTTATAAAGATGCGGGGATAGACCATATTGATATGGCACGGCCCATTTGATATGGCGCGGCCCTGCTGATTTTTAAGGCGCATTGCGCTGCGATGGATCTTTTCTAAACGCTGCCGGCGGCTCAATCTTTCCTGACTGGCGCTGGTTTTTCGCGGCCATACCCCACCATTGCAACTGGGTGAAGGTCCGATCAAAATAACCGGCCCATTCTATGGCATCTTGATCCTCCTGAAAATGGCCCTGCACGTTTAGAATGTCCTGTGCCTTTGGGATATGAATCATCGCCGAGACAGGAAGACAGCCGAGTTCCGATAAATAGGTCCGCATATTAACCGCGGCCCGCGCCCCGCCCCATTGTCCGGCAGAATAGGTGACAATGGCGCTCGGCTTATATGAAAACAGCGAACTGCCAAAATGATTAAGCAGATCGGCCAGCGCCGGGCTCATCGAATGATTATATTCAGGGCTGACCATGACATAGGCATCGGCCTGTTCAATTTTTGCAGCCAGGGACTCCATATCCGTTGGTGCAGCACCTTTGGCATAGGAGAAATGCGGTTTAAAAGCTTTGGTAAATTCAATCTCCAGCGGATCAATCAAAGTTACGTTATGATTTTGCATCAGCTGCGTCTGACAGGCCCGGGCCACCCGTAAACCTAGCCGCGCCGGTTTTGGTGGCGTACTCTCCCGCACCGAACCCAGAAAAACCAATATATCAAGAGCCATCTCACACCTGCTTTAGTCCTTATAAGCAAGCATAGCATGCTAGAAAATAAATCAAAATCAAATCCGGCCCGCGCGCCCAAATCCGGGCTTTTGGCTTTACTCGGCAAGGGAATCCCTATAGCATACAAGGCCTTGACAGCCTATGAAAACAGAGGACTATAATGACAGCATCCCTGATCGATCAGATTACCGTTGAAATGGCCCAAAATGCCAAAGCCTGGCCGTTTGAAGAAGCCCGCCGGCTGCTCAAACGTCTGAACGGTAAGACCCCGGCAAAGGGTTATGTCCTGTTTGAAACCGGGTATGGGCCGTCCGGCCTGCCGCATATCGGCACCTTTGGCGAGGTCTGCCGGACCTCGATGGTCCGCCGGGCCTTTGAAATTCTGGCCCCGGAAATCCCGACAAAGATGATCTGTTTTTCCGATGATATGGACGGGCTGCGCAAAGTGCCCGATAACCTGCCCAACCGGGAAAAAATGGCCGAATATCTTCATAAGCCGCTGTTTCGGGTTCCCGATCCGTTTTCCGATGAGCATGAAAGCTTTGCCGCGCATAATATTAAACGCCTGTGCGATTTTCTCGACAGTTTCGGTTTTGAATATGAATCCGTCGTCTCCTCGCAGCAATATACATCAGGCCGCTTTGATGACGCGCTGATCCGCGTGCTGGAGAAATTTGACGATATTATGAATGTCATGCTGCCAACCCTGCGCGCCGAACGGCAGGCAACCTACAGCCCGATTCTGCCGATTTCACCGACCACCGGCAATGTATTGCAGGTGCCGATGAAAAAGGTCGATGCCGCCAAAGGCACCGTCACTTTTACCGACGAAGACGGCACCGATGTCGAACTGGATGTCCGCGGCGGTAATGCCAAACTGCAATGGAAACCCGATTGGGGCATGCGGTGGTATGCGCTTGAGGTGGATTACGAAATGTATGGCAAGGATCTGATTGATTCTGCCAAACTGGCCAGCAAGATCACCCGGATCATGGGCGGCAAACCACCTGAATTGTTTAACTATGAATTGTTCCTGGATGACAAAGGCCAGAAGATTTCCAAATCCAAAGGCAACGGCCTTGCCGTGGAAGAATGGCTGCGCTATGCGCCCAATGAAAGTCTGGCGCTGTTCATGTATCAAAAACCCAAAACCGCCAAACGGCTGCATTTTGATGTGATTCCCAAGGCCGTGGATGAATATATGACTTTTGCCTCCAAACTGGCTGAGGAAGAAGCCCTGCGCCAGATTGAAAATCCGGCCTTTCACATTCATGCCGGTGAGCTGACAAAAATCGGTGATGTACCGGTCAGTTTCAATCTGCTGCTCAATCTGGCCTCTGCCGCCAATGCCGACAGCAAGGATGTCCTCTGGGGCTTTATCAAACGTTATGATCCCGAAGCTTCGGCAGAGAATTCACCCTTCCTTGATAAGCTGACCGAATATGCGGTGACCTATTATCAGGATTTTGTCAAAAGCCAGAAACAGTATCGCGATCCGACGGACAGCGAACGGCAGGCCCTGAGTGATCTGCTAGAGCGATTGGAAAGTCTGGAGGATGGCGCCAAGGCTGAAGAGATTCAGGCCGAAATCTATACCATTGGCCGTGAATACTACCCCGAAAACCAGCGCGACTGGTTCAAGGCGATGTATGAAACCCTGCTGGGGCAAAGCCAGGGGCCGCGCATGGGGTCCTTTATTGAACTGTATGGTCTGGAAAACACCCGCGAGATGATCCGCGCGGTGCTGTCCGGCAAAATCAAGGCCACCGCCTGATTTAAGATCACCACCAGACCGGAACCTTTATGGCCGAAAATTTATTTGTTACCCTGAAAAACATGTCCTCTGGACTTCAAACGAAAAGGAAAATTATGCCTGTAAATTCTAAAAAACTTATCCTGGCCGGTGCCGCCGCTGTTATGACCCTGTCTTTGACAACGCCGGCCACTGCCAGCGATCTTGTCACCAAAATGGAGAACCCTAACAGGGCCACAGCCCAGATGATCAACACCAACGGTCATGGCATCGGTGAAATCACCCTGGATGAAAGCGAAAACGGCGTTGTCCTGCGCTATAATCTTCATGACATGCCGGCCGGGGAACGCAGCATGCATATTCATGAAACCGGCGACTGCACCCCGATTCAAACCGAAGAAATCTCGGATACGACAAATTATTTCACAAATGCCGGCGGCCATTTGAATCCTGATGACAAACCGCACGGCTTTTTACATGACGGCGGGCCGCATGCCGGTGATCTGCCAAATATGGTCGTCGATGGTGATGGCAATGCTTTTGGTCATGTCTACAACGACCGGATTACCCTTGAGGATAATGATCTGAATACGGACAAAACTGTATTGCTGGATGATGACGGCGCGGCAATTGTTATCCATGAAGGACAGGATGATTATGCCGCCCAGCCAACCGGCGCTGCCGGAGACCGCATTGCCTGCGGTGTGATCAAGGCTGAATAAATTTAACACGCCGGAATAAAATCAGCGGTTAAGATCATCAAGCTCGATCAATATCGGATAGTGATCGGAATAGATTTTCGTTTCCGGGGTGTGCAATGTCTCTGCATGTTTGATCAGGTGATCCGGGCGGCACCAGACCCGGTCCAATTGTAATATCGGCCAGAAAAACCAGGTGGGAAAGGTCCCGCCGGTTTTAACCGAATGCAGCGTTTCATTGATATCCTGAAGCGAGCGCACGGATGTATGCCAGATATTCAGATCCCCGCCCAAAAACAGCGGCAGATCCGGATAACGGTCCAGCATCTTATGCAGCATTTTTAACTGGCTGATCCGCTCCCGGTGTTTTAAGCCTTTATGCGTATTCAAAACCCTGAGCGGCCCCTGATCGGTTTCTAAAATCGCCTCCATAATATTGCGCGGCTCACGCCCCGGATAGCTGATATCAATAATTTCATGCGTCCGGCATGGAAAGCGTGACAGGATTGCATTGCCATACCAGCCGTCATCGCTTTGCACTGAAATACCGGGGATGAAGGTTTTAAAACGGCTGCCGCACAGATTGGCGATATCCTGTTCGGTACTGCGTGTCGCCGGACGGGTATTGACCTCCTGCAATAAGGCGATGTCTATGTCCTGTCGTTCAAACAAAT
>JBNJDW010000131.1:0-5479 GCA_051745265.1 Pseudomonadota bacterium | reverse complement strand
GTTTCAACCGTGTTAAGACCGGTGACGGAAAAAACACCGGCGCCGCGTTTTGTCGGCGGGACTTTTGATGTTTTTGCGGTGGTGGCAACCGTGATGGGTGTTGCAACATCGCTGGGGCTGGGCGTTTTGCAGATCAATGGCGGCTTGCATGCGTTGTTTGATGTGCCCGAAGGCATGTTGTGGCAGGGGATTATTCTCGCCGTTATGTTTGCGGCCTATATGACATCTGCGGCCAGCGGTCTGAATAAGGGGATTAAAGTTTTATCCGATATCAATCTTGCCATTGCTTTGGCATTGATGATCTATGTGCTGGTCGTCGGGCCAACCCGGATTATTCTGGAAGCCACTGTGCTGGGCATTGGTGATTACCTGCAGAATTTCTTTGCCATGAGCCTGCAGACCTCACCGTTTGAAGGGTCCAGCTGGGGACAGGACTGGACGATTTTCTATTGGGCCTGGGTTATTGCCTGGTCGCCCTTTGTCGGCACCTTCGTCGCCCGGATTTCCCGGGGGCGGACCATCCGCGAATTTATCTTTGGCGCGCTGATTATGCCGCCGCTGTTTGCCTGCCTGTGGATCGGTGTTTTCGGCAGCACGGCCCTGCATCTGGAGCTGACCCAGGGTCTGGGCCTTGCCGCTGCGGCAGAGGAAAATATAACAACAGCCTTTTTCGGTCTGTTTGATGTTCTGCCGTTCCCGACATTGTTGTCGGGTGTGGGCGTTTGTCTGATCTTTATCTTTCTTGTGACCTCTGCGGATTCGGCGTCCTACATTGTCTCGCAGATGACCGATCGCGGCAGTATCAGCCCGCCGCTGGTAAAACGCCTGACATGGGGCGCGTTGATTGCGGCAATATGTTTTACATTGATTGCAACTGGCGGGCTACAGGGGTTACAGGCCGGCGCGGTGCTGGCGGCATTGCCCTTTACCTTTATTATCTATGCAATGATCTGGACTCTGTTTAAGGAACTGGTGGCCGATCGGCACGCATCCCTGGCACGGTTACACGAGAAATATGATATTCCTGTCGGTGCGACCATTGAAGAAGCCAGGCATCTGGATATATAACTTAAAGCATTCATTTATAAAGAATTGCGAAAAGGCATTTTAGGCTTTCTGTATATTATACAGAAATTATATTATTATGTTAACTTCTAAAACACAATTTTTAGCTATACTGTACTGATGCCTCTATAAAGAACGGAGCTATAATGGTTAAAAATAATAAGAAAATTCTCATTATTGATGACGATGAATTGACCCGATTGACATTGAATAATGTCATGAAAAAGGCTGATTATGCCGTCATTGAGGCCAAAGACGGCAATGAAGGGGTGTTGAAGTATAAGCAGGAAACACCTGATCTTGTCATTACGGATATTCTGATGCCGGGAAAAGAGGGTCTTCAGACCATCAAGGAAATTATGGCTTTAAATTCAGGGGCTAAAATTATTGCCATGTCGAGCGGTGGCGCCGGACATGTTATATCTTTTCTGGAGATGGCCAAAAAGATCGGTGCCAGCCGTATTATTAATAAACCGGTAAAACCGGGAGATTTGCTGAATGCCGTACGTGCGTTGTTGGGAAATAGCTGATGCGGTTTCACAAACTCTTTAAGAGGCTGGAGCCTTTATTGTCACGTTTGAAGTTCTGGCAAAAACCAGAGCCGCCGCCCGTGAATAAAATAAAAGCCAAACGGACATCGCGTATTGCACCGGAAAAGCAGGAAGAGCTTGAAAAATTATGCGCGCAGCTGTTTAAGCAAAAAGAACTCATAACCTCAGGTAAGTTACAGTTTCTGGGCCTGGCAAAGGTCAAGCGGCGTTTGGGTAAAAGCTGGGAAGGTGTGCGTCAGATTGTCTTTAACACGGTCGAAGACATTATAGACCGCCATATGGGCAAGGGTGATATTTTTATCCGTTATCG
The DNA here is from genome assembly GCA_051745265.1 of Pseudomonadota bacterium. Classification (GTDB taxonomy): domain Bacteria; phylum Pseudomonadota; class Alphaproteobacteria; order Micavibrionales; family CSBR16-224; genus JBNJDW01. The sequence continues at coordinate 3,553 of JBNJDW010000131.1, read as the reverse complement.
GGATGATACCTATATTATTATTTTCGCCCATGCCTCTCTTGAGGAAGGGAAATTGAAATCTGCGCTGATCGCAGAAGAAATCCGTAAGGAGCTTTTCGCGCTGGAAGAGAAAGAATTAAGAGATATAGAAATCCGCAAGGCTCTGGCTGAAGTGCGGACCAGTATGATGCATGGCATGGATTTTCCCGATTTTCTGGATGCTTTGGATGTCGAGCTTACAGAAGCGGATGAAAAGGAGGCGGAAGAGGACTATACCGGTATTATAGATGAACCGCCCGATATTGAAAGTATCGAGGTTGATGCCAAAGCCTATCGCCCCAAGGCCGGTAGCTTGCCGACGGCTGAGGATGCCGCCCTGCCGGAGGATATAAAATTCACCTATATGCCAATCTGGGATATACGCCGAAGTGTCCTGACAACCTATCTTGCACTGCCTTTTACAAAGGATCAAAACCAGACTGGGGTTTTTGATAAATACAAAGCGCTGTATACCGGTTTGTCATCTGTGACGCAGAAAGCAGCGCTGGAAAGATATATTCTGGAACATGTGATGAAGGATCTTGAAGAAATGGCGCAGGAGGGCCGTCAATTTATCCTCGCCTGCCCGGTTCAGCATGAAACCCTGTATCAGTTTGAAGATTATGAGCGTTATAAACAATTACTGCTTAATATTCCGGAACAGCAACGCCCCTATCTTGTTTTTTATGTAATGAATTTTGATAAGCCATTGCCGGTTAAACATGCCTATTGGTTTGCCAAACCGCTCAGACAATTCTGTCGCCATGTATATGCGGAAATTCCATTGCGGCGCGACATTAATTTTAATTATCTGCGCAATACCGGCGTTGATGTCGCAGGCGTACGTCTGGATGGGGTATCCGCAGACAAAGAACAGGATGTCTTTAATCTTTTAAGCGGTTTTGCCAGTAAGGCCAAAGCACTGAAAGTCCCGATGACGTTTGCCATGCAGGTTTCAAGCGTAAGCTTTGCCACATCAGCCGTCTGTGCAAAATTTGATTTTCTAAGTGGTGAGGCCGTTCATAAAGCAATCGAGCACCCGGAATCTGTACAAAGATACGGACAGAATGATCTATTGGCCGGGATCCTGAATGCCGATCCTTAATCAGGTGGCTTCGTGTAAGGTTTCCATGACCTTTTTATATTCTGTCTGGATCTTTTTCAAAAGCGATTGGCGGTCTTTAATATCCGACGCGGCTTGCGCCCTGGCACATAATGTGCTCAGATCTTGGGCCCCGATTAGTGCGGCGCCGCCTTTGAATTTATGCGCTGCTTCCTGCCATTCTACAGGATCTTCTGCTTTGGCCTGTGCCGTAAGTATAGCAAGGCTTTCTTCGCTTTGGCGGCGAAAGACAGCGATAAATTCAGCCAGTTCCTCCGGCGTTGTTGCGTAGCTTTCCAACAGGGACAGATCCACCAGCTGGTTCTTTTCTTTTTCCTGGGCTTTTTTCTTTTCCTTGGGCGCGGCCGTTGTCTTTTCTTTTTTCGACGCGGGGAAGGCGATCCATTGCTGCATAAGTTTTTTGAGTAAAGAGGCATCGATGGGCTTTGAGAGGTATTCATCCATACCGGCTTCGTAACATTTTTCCTGTGTGCCTTTCATCGCATCGGCGGTGAGGGCAATAATAGGGACGTGTTTGTCAGTTTGTTTTTCAGATGCACGGATTTCCTGTGTGGTTTGATAGCCGTTTTTCTCCGGCATATGGCAATCCATCAGGATAAGGTCATATTGTGTGTGTGTCAGCGCCTCAATCGCCAGGACACCATTTTCAACGATATCAATATTTTTAAAGCCCATGGAGGTCAGCAGGCGCTGGATAAAATCCTGATTAAGCAAATGGTCTTCTGCGACCAGAACATGGGCATCTTCGACGGGAATGATTTTTTCATTAGAGATGATGGCCCTTTTGGCGCGGGCCTGCCGGGCTTTTTGTGGTACGTCATCATCTATGATCTGTGTTGTTTTAAAGGGCAGTATGACTTTAAAAGTTGAGCCTTCGTCGACAACGCTGCGCAGGCTGATCGTGCCGCCCATCATTTCCACAAGATCCTTGGTAATCGCAAGGCCAAGGCCGGTCCCGCCGAATTTCCGGGTTGTTGATTCATCAGCCTGGGTGAATTTATCAAAGATAACTTCCTGTTTGTCTTCAGGGATACCAATGCCGGTATCATGGACAAGACATTGAATTTCAATTTCGTCCTTTGACACTGGTGTGTGCGATATTGAAACCTCTACAGTGCCGGTATCGGTATATTTAATCGCATTGCTGACAAGGTTGGAGAGAATCCGACTGATCCGTAAGGAGTCGCCCAAGACATAAGGATAATTATCGTCCTCGAAATTATACTGCAGTGAGACCCCTTTGCCGCTGGCAATCGGCGCCAGTGTTTCCATCAGATTGATCACCGTATTTTTGAAATCAAAACCAATTTTCTCCAGAACCATGTTACCGGCCTCAATTTTGGAAATATCAAGAATGTCGTCGACAATTTCCAGAAGATTTTTAGAGGCCCTGTTCAGAGTTCGGGCCATGCTCTGGTTTTCTTCGCTTAAACCCTCGTCTTCCGTCAGCATACGGGTCAGGCCCAGAATACTGTTTAACGGGGTACGCAGTTCGTGTGACATATTGGCCAGAAACTCACTTTTTGTCTGGTTGGCATTTTCGGCATATTCCTTGGCGAGCAAAAGGGCTTGATTTTGTATTTCCATGCCTTGCTGCTGGCTTGTTATCGCATGCTGCATGGCGGCAAAGCTGCGGGTAAGGCGACCGATTTCATCGCTGTTTTGTGGCGGCAGCGGCATATCCTCGGGCGTTTCGGAGGCCTTGCCGGTGAAGCTTTCGGCTGCCTGTGTCAGCAGGGAGGCCGGCTTAATAACAAAATGCTGAATAATAGCTGCGGCAACGGCGATAAACAGGGCCAGTATGAGCAGGATAAGAAAGAACAATGCTGTCGAATGGTCACGGATCAAAGCCTGACTTGTAGAGAAATCATACCAGAGCCGAAGCTCACCAATATACTCGCCATAAGCTGTGATATCGAGCGAAACGGTAAGAAGACCGTTTTCTTCCAGTTCTTTGCCGCCATTTGCGGGATAAATGGTATTACCATTGCGGTCGGTCAGCACCAGTTGGCGCCAATCGGGGTTTTTAAGCAGGATAATATCAAGATTTTGTTGTACGGATGTCAGGTCATCCTTGATTAAATCAGGCGTGATTTGATCTTTGACAATTTCCAATGTATGGCTGAGCAGTTTTAGCGATTGCTGGGTTGAAAAATGAACGGAAGTCGGGATCCAGAAGGCATAAAAATAAATTCCCATGGCTGTCATTAACAGAATCAGAGGTAGAAAAACTTTGCTTCTAATCCCTGAGATACCACGAAAATTCATTTATATAACCGTTACGAGCATAAGAAAAATGGGTTTAAAACGGGCATTTAATGTATCCGTCATGGTTTTATTGATGACAATTTCAACCCTGTCCTTGGAATTCACATAAATTGCGCAGCAGTCTTGTTCCAAGCAGGCCCGGTC
>JBNJDW010000130.1:0-5486 GCA_051745265.1 Pseudomonadota bacterium | reverse complement strand
CAGAGGCCTCAATCTGTGCCTGACGGGCGGCGATGCCGGCCCGGGCCGCCTGCAGGTTTTCCCAGCTTTCGATGACATATTGCCTGATATTACGTTCCAGATCGCGGGTGTGGAAATCCTGCTGCAGGGCCTGATACTGCGCCTGCCGATATTGCGAGCGTACCGCGCCGCCCGGATATAAAGGAATTGTCGCCTGCAGGGTTAACTGTGAATTATCGGTGTAATCGACCTCACCAAAAGTCGGATTATAATTACGCACCATGCTGCCCTGCAAGGAAAGTTCAGGCAAAAGCTCCCCCAGAACTTCACGGCCTTCCGATTGCGCAACGGCTTCAAAGGCCTGAGACGCACGCAAATCGGGATGGCCGTCCAGGGCCCGTGCGATCAGCGTATCCAGCCCCTCGGTCTTCATATATATATTATCAGGCGATAGCAGCCCCGCGGGCGGCAGACCTGTCACCCGTTCAAACAAAGCCTGACTGGTTCTAAGCGCGCCACTGGCGGCAACCCGTTCCGCTGTTGCTGCCGATAACCGTGACCGGGCCTGACTGACATCGGTCAGGGTAACATCGCCCAGATCAAAACGAGCCTCGGCGGCTTCCATTTGTGTGGTCAATACAGTCTCGTTATTACTGCGCAGGGCCAGTATTTCCTGATCCCGCAGAACATTTAAATACGCGGTCACAACATCCAGAAACAGGCTTTGGACCGTAGAGTCAAATTCAGCCCGCTCGGCCTGTATACGGTGATCCGCCGCCTTGACCGCAGCTGTTGTCCGGCCGCCGCGATATAAAGGCTGTGACAGGTTCAGCCCCATGCTTTGTTGTGAGCTTGACGGCGCGCCGAAAGTGGCGGGTTTGGTCTTTTGCACGCTGGCCGATGCGCTTATATCGGCGTAGGGCCGGTAATTTGACAGCGCTTGCGCAATATTTTCAGTCGTTGACAAGACCCCGGCCTCGGCCGCCTGCAGGGCGGGATGCGTCGCATAGACATGGCGCAATACCTTGGACACCGTCAGAACGGATATATCCTCCTGTGTTGTCTCATCCTCTGCCGACAGCACTGGCCAGGGATCAGAAACCGGCGGGGCTTTCTGGCGCTCTGGCGCAGGTTCCGACACGCTGATATTCGGCAATGGCGCGGCTTTATAGACAGGCGCGGGTTTTGTTTCTTCAATCCTGGGCTCAAAAACAGTTTCAGGATCAGCTGGGGGCGGTGATGAGGGCGGCGTTTCGTCTTTTGCGGGTGCGGGTGCGGGTGATGCGTTTTCAGCTTCCGGCACAAAGCTGTCCTGCTTTTCCGGCTCCTGCTTTTTCTGGCTATAAATATTCAGATCGCGCATGGGGTCAAACGGCGGCGCAGCCCCTGCCCCGACCGGCACAGAGAATACAGCTGATGTGATCAGCACCACACAAAGCGGCAGATATGTTGGCTTAAAAAACAAATTCTTCCTGTTGTGCGAATTCTTTCAAAAGAGGCGTCGCAGCATCAAAAATGACTTTTTCAGAAACCACATCCCGCACCCGGGTGTAAATAACCGCCTGTCCGGTCTTGCCGTCCTCGGCAATCACCGTAATCAGCCGCCCGCCATCGACCAGTTGTTCAAAGATCTTCGGCGGTACCTCGGTCAGTGAGCCGTTAATCAGGATCACATCATACGGCGCCTGCTGTTTATAGCCTTTGGTCAGTTTGCCATGAAAAATCACCGCATTGGTGATGTCCAGGGATTTCAACAACGCCTCGGCCTGCTCGGCCAGTTGCACGTCTTCTTCGACCCCGACAACGGTAGAGGCCAGACGTGCCATCAGCGCGGTTGAATAACCAAGCCCGCAACCGATATCCAGCACAACATCACTGGGCTTCAGGTTCGCCGCCTCAATCAACCGGGCCAGCACCATCGGTTCCTGCAGGAAACGGCCATTGCCAAGGTCGATGTCTTCGTCAATATAGGCAAATCCCTGCATATGTTTGGGGACAAAGCGTTCCCGCGGCAGTGTCATCATCGCGTCAATCAACCGTTCATCGCGGACATCATTGGGGCGGATCTGACATTCAACCATGTTTTTACGCGCGATTGCAAAATTGGCCATGTTAAATATTCCTCTTGGGCTCGGTCATATAATCTGTCTGTGTTACTATGCCCCTATCCGGCCAAAAATTCAAAGACGTTTTTGCCTCCCGCCCGTTAAAAAACATCTCTTGACCGATCGGCGCAAAACAGGGTATAAACACAAACTGATTTACCACCATATTCCACAGCAAGGCGCGATGGCAGAGTGGTGATGCAACGGATTGCAAATCCGTGTACGCCGGTTCGATTCCGGCTCGTGCCTCCATCTTCCCGTTTCCCCACATTCATTCACGTTCATCTATAACCTCTTAGCCCTTGCAAATCAAGGGCTTTTTGTTTATCATTGTTCATATAAGGTTTTCTGCAACCGCCTGCACCCGCTTTTTATGGGGGCAATTAAGGGGGCCAACAAAGAAAGGCAGGGGCAAGATGAAGCTTACAGCAAAAACAGTCAGTCACGCAAAACCCAAAGACAGGCCGTATAAGCTTTTCGATGGTGGCGGCCTGTATCTGGAAGTCATGCCCAACGAAAGCAAGCTATGGCGTTTAAAATACCGATTCCTTGGAAAAGAAAAACGTATATCGCTGGGGGCATACCCGCTGGTATCGCTTTCCATTGCCCGCGATAAACGGGATAAAGCGAAAAAGCTACTAAAAGAAGGTATGGATCCGTCTGCATCAAAACAACAGACCAAACGGCAAGCCGTTAGAAATGCCGCTAACACCTTTCAAGCGGTGGCTCTGGAATGGCACGAAAACCAGCAAGGCCGCTGGAGTGATAAGCATTACCAGGGCGTATTACACAGGCTGGAAGTCGATGTTTTCCCCCATATTGGCGCGCAACCTATTGCCAGCCTAGAACCCCCTGACCTTCTGGATTGCCTGAGAAAAGTAGAAAAGCGAGGCGCGCTTGATCTTGCCGGACGTGTAAGACAAATCTGCGGTCAGGTATTCCGCTATGGTATCCAGACGGGCAAATGCCAGCGGGACCCGACCAGCGACCTCAAAGGCGCGTTAAAGACCCGTAAAACCAAACACTTTGCCGCAATCGACATTAAAGAAATCCCAGAGTTCTTACAGGCCATCAAAAACAACGATGCGCGCCTGTATGCCAGAACCCGCAGAGCTATCATGCTTTCTTTGCTGACTTTCACAAGACCTGGTGAATTGCGGCAAGCCCGCTGGGAAGAAATCGACCTTGAGGCTAAAGAATGGCTGATACCGGCTGAGCGTATGAAAATGAAGCGTGACCACATCGTACCGCTTTCCCGCCAAGCCATAGCCATTCTGGAAGAACAGAAACAGGAAACCGATATTCTGAATACAGACTGGATATTCCCCAGCCAGATACGGCCTAAAAACCCTATGAGTGATGGAACGGTAAACGTAGCGATAAAGAAACTGGGCTTTAAAGACCGCATGACAGCACACGGCTTTCGCGCCCTTGCCCGTACAACCATCCGTGAAAAGCTGGGCTATGCCCCTGACATTATCGAAGCACAACTGGCACATAAAGCCGCTGGGCCGCTGGGAGAGGCATATAACCGCGCGCAGTTCCTAGACCAGCGCAAAGACATGATGCAGGAATGGGCTGATTATATTGATGCAATTGCACAGCCTAATGTATTAGAGGGGAATTTTGGCCAGAAAACAGGCCAAATATAAAGAACCCCGGTCGCATGCTGAAAGCAGAGACGATACCGGGGTATACAAAAACATTATATAACAATATTATCGTGTTTGTCAACACACGCTAGTGAACATGAATAGTCAAAGATAAACGTATATGAATTCAGAAATTTATAAAGACTTTTGCAGTCGTGACCTTGAAAATGCTCTTTCATACGAAAGGTTTGCGCGTTATACGGCATGGGCCGATAATGACAAACAAAAGGCGTTATACCTGTATGGCTTAAATACAGCTCTATCAGAGGCATTATACACCCCTTTGCAGATGCTTGAAGTTACGATGCGTAATCGCTTTCACAGCGCGCTGAAAGAAGCCATAAACGAATACTGGTTTGATAAGCCCGCGCTTATTACCAATCCACACCAGCGCGAACAGCTAAATCAGGCTAGGCAGAAACTCAGGCAGATGAAGAAAGAAACGTCCTCAGGCCGCATTATTGCCGAACTTACTTTTGGTTTCTGGACTGCATTTGTAGGCCGAAAGTATGAAGACCTGTGGCAAAGAACGCTTCATAAAGCAGCCAAACAAGAGAATGGCAAAGGCTTAACACGCAAACAGTTTTCCGAACCGCTTACAAATATTCGCAGGCTCAGAAATCGGGTAGCGCACCATGAACCTATTCTTCACTGGCCGTTACAGGCGCATTATCAAGATATTATTCAGCTTACACGCTGGCTTTGCCCGGACGCTGCGGACTGGTGCGAATATCACAGCCGGTTTAACGATGTGTTTCCGAAAGATGGAATCTTAATTAACGGAGTTCAGGAATGAAACAAGGGCGGGCAGATTATATTGATAGCCTTGCAGGGCATGGGGAAGTGATTAAGGGCAATTTTAAGAGGGCATTATGAGCAGAGGCCCGTCTTTCTTTGATGAAATATTGCTTATAAAATCCGGCTTTGATAACTCTGAGAATATAGATGAAACATTTATCGAAAACCTGGAGGCTATAGAAAGACGTTTCTATTCGCTTAAAAAACGGGACAATCCAGCGCCCCTATTAAAGCTGTTTATTGATTTAACAAATGATTATTTAAGCGCGATGGCAGACAAAACAGAACAAGACAATCATAAGCAAATAGCAGAGAAATACAGCGTTTTATCCTTTTATTTATCCCATAGGGCACTCGCAGGTAAAAACCAACCGAACAATCAAAGGATGGCTATTGGAATCCTTGTTCAGGCTTTAGTGCATTGCGGTATGGCAAAGGGTGACGCTTGCGAGACAATAGCAAATTGGATTAAAATCCCGCAAAAAACCACAGGCAATCCGGTAAGATATACTTCTAGAAAAATAGAGCAATTTAATCAGTTATATAGAGAGCAGCATAATCCAGAAAATTTTACAGATTTTTTCATTTTTTCGCCCTACTCAATGGAAATAAATGAGCTTATTTTAAACAACCCCGACTTTGCTAATCATACGGACGATGGAGGAAATGCAGCGTTTGAAGAAATGCTGTGTTTGCTATCTATAGATTATAAAGAATTAAAGAAAATCTGGAGCAAAGTAAAAAAAAGCGATACTCAAGACCCGTGAATTTTTTACACGTCTATAAAATACAAAAGCTGCATTCTAATCTGAATCCTGTAAGCGCAATTGTGCGCAGTTAAACAAAACAGGAGTCTGAATAGCCCCTAGATTTCTAGACGCCTTGCCACTTTCATTTTTGCTGTTTTTCAAAATCTATCGGTGACAGCAAACCGTTATTACCATGCTTTCGT
>JBNJDW010000129.1:0-5592 GCA_051745265.1 Pseudomonadota bacterium | reverse complement strand
ATGATCACTTAATATTTTTCTTCCTTCGTCATTGCAGTAATAGCGTGAAATCGTAATAACAAAAACGGCCACATGGGACAGACAGGCCCAGACGAGAGCCTGCTCAAGCTCCCAGGTAAACATCATGCCCAGCTTGGTCACCGGGCCCTGCATACCGGATATCAGCCCGACCAGAACCAACGCACCGGCTGCGGCCTTTATATTAAATATGTCTTTTACCAGTCGAAACTTGCCCCAGGCCGCCAGTAAAAAGGCAATTATGACCCCCAGCAGAACCTCTATCCGGGAAAACAGTTCCACAGTATGTTGCCAGTCAATCAGACACCAGATAATAAAGGAAAACAGAATCTGTAATGGGCGCCCCAAAGACGCCACAGGTCCACCATACCGGGCGCTGAGATCAAACAGCAGTACGCCGCCATAGCTCATCAATGCGCCGACCACGATCAGGGAAACAAAAAACAGCGGGTCTGTCGGGATTTCGACGAAAAACAAAGACGGGCTGAATAACAAGGCAGAGAAACAAGAAATCCAAGCCCAGCCACAAATGCTATCGATCTGAAATTTCTTATTCAGATCAAACCAGACAGCATTCAGAAAGCTGGTCCCAAGTGCAATTACCCACCATGTTATCATTTCATGCCCCTGCGACCCTTTTGTTTATTCTGATGTCTGAGATATACGTTTTTATGAGTTACTGCCGCCAGGACGGATCTTCCTTATTCAGGAAAGCCTGCAGACCTTCTTTTCCCTCATCACTGGCGCGGGCTTCAGCAATGCGCTCGACAGTCAGTTCGATCATTTCATCACTGACAGGTTTGCGGGCAATATCGCGAATCAGCGCCTTGCCCATCGCCTGACCACCGGGGGCACCATCACGGATGGATTTAATAATCTCAATAGCTTTTTTATCCAATTCATGGCCAAAGACAACTTCATGGACCAGACCGATCCGCCGGGCTTCGCCGCCGTTAAAACGCTCTGCCGTCAGGAAATAGCGTCGGGCCTGCCGCTCACCAATCGCACCGATGACATAAGGGGCAATAATACTGGGGATCAAACCGATACGGACTTCGGACAGGCAGAATTCCGTTTCAGCCGCGGCAATGGCAATATCACAGGCCGCCGTCAAACCGACGCCGCCGCCAAAGACATGGCCATGGACCAGCGCGATTGTCGGTTTGGGCAGTTCATTGATCAGCTTTAGCAAAGCGCCAAGATTACGGGCATCGGCAACATTTTCGTCATAGGAATACTCCGCCGTACGCCGCATCCAGTTAATATCACCACCGGCGCAGAAACTGACGCCTTCCCCGCGCAGCACCACCACGCGAACTTCGGGGGTTTCGCCCATTTTGGTAAAGGCATCGGTCAAGCCTGCGATCATCTCCTCGTCAAAGGCGTTACGCTTTGCCGTTTTGTTCATGGAAATCTGGCCGATGCCATCTTCAATTTCTGTCAGGATGAGGCCTTCGGTTTCTGGCTGCACAGTCATGGTATAGCTCCTTAATATTCTTTTTCTTACATCCGAAAGATGCCGAACGGCGTTTTCTCAATCGGGGCGTTTAATGCGGCTGACAGGCTCAGGCCCAATACGGTCCGGGTTTCGGCCGGATCAATAATGCCATCATCCCATAACCGGGCCGAGGCATAGTACGGATGGCCCTGATGCTCGTATTGCGCCCGGATCGGTGATTTAAAGTCTTCTTCCTCTTGTTCAGACCATGTTTGACCGGCCGCTTCCAGACCATCACGCTTGACGGTCGCCAGCACGCTTGCCGCCTGTTCCCCGCCCATAACCGAAATCCGTGAATTCGGCCAGCTCCATAAAAAGCGCGGATCAAACGCCCGGCCGCACATACCGTAATTACCAGCGCCAAAACTGCCGCCGATCAACATGGTCACTTTTGGTACTTTGGCGCAGGATACAGCATGAACCAGCTTGGCGCCATCCTTGGCAATACCGCCGGCCTCATAAGATCGTCCAACCATGAAACCGGTAATATTCTGCAAAAAGACCAGCGGGATGCCGCGCTGACAGCACAGTTCGACAAAATGCGCGCCTTTCTGGGCGCTTTCGGAAAACAGTATGCCGTTATTGGCAATAATACCCACCGGCATGCCGTACAGATGGGCAAAGCCGGTGACCAGTGTCTCGCCATACAGTTTTTTAAATTCATCAAAACGCGAGCCATCGACCACCCGGGCAATGACTTCACGGACGTCATAAGGCTGGCGTGGATCGGTCGGCACGATACCGTATAATTCAGCCGGATCATAAAGCGGTTCTTCAGATTCACGCATATCCAGATCAATATTTTTGACCCGGTTCAGATTGCTGACAATATCACGGCACAGCTGCAAGGCATGACCGTCATTGGCGGCATAATGATCGGTCACCCCGGATTCACGGCAATGCACATCGGCGCCGCCCAGATCCTCGGCACTGACAACTTCGCCGGTGGCGGCCTTGACCAAAGGCGGCCCGCCCAGAAAGATCGTGCCCTGATCCTTAACGATAATAGATTCATCGGCCATGGCCGGCACATAGGCCCCGCCGGCAGTGCAAGAGCCCATGACCGCGGCAATCTGCGGAATTCCTGCCGCCGACATGGTTGCCTGATTATAAAAAATCCGGCCAAAGTCATCCTTATCGGGGAAGACTTCATCCTGCAGCGGCAAATAAGCCCCGCCGCTATCAACCAGATAAACGCAAGGCAGATTATTCTGTCTGGCAATTTCCTGCGCGCGAAGATGTTTTTTCACCGTCATCGGGTAATAGGTACCACCCTTAACCGTCGCATCATTGACAACGATAACGCATTCCTGCCCTTTAATCCGGCCAATCCCGGTCAGAATACCGGCGGCGGGCACATCATCGTCATAGACATTATAGGCGGCAAAAGCCGATAATTCTAAAAACGGAGAACCCGGATCAATCAAATTCTGCACACGGTCACGGGGCAGCATTTTACCGCGGGCGGTGTGTTTATCGCGTGCTTTTTCGCTGCCGCCTTCGCTGATGGCGATATATTTATCGCGCCAATCCTCGACCACCTGCTGCATAGCGGCATTATTGGCTTTAAACTCTTCGCTGCTGGTCGATATCCGGGATTCAATTTTTGACATGCGATGATTATACCTTGTTAACCCCAAAAGGGTAGAGTTGATTTCTTACCTAATATGCCACATGTTATAGACAGGACAATCAAAAAGAAAGCGTCAGATGTCAGATCTTCTTCAGCAAACCGATCACCTGTTCTTCGATAAAACCGGTATGGATAAGGAGTCCATCCTCAAAAGCGTCGGCAACACCTTAAACGGCGGCGATGATGGCGAGCTGTTTTTGGAATACCGGCTGTCAGAATCTCTGGTCTGGGATGACGGTCACCTGAAGTCGGCCAGCTATGATACCGACCAGGGTTTTGGCCTGCGCGCCGTTGCCGGTGACAGCTTCGGTTTTGCCCATTCTTCGGAATTTTCCGAACAAGCCATCAAACGCGCCGGTGAAACTGTACGCGGCATATATCAGGGCTATGGCGGCACCATGGCCGCAGCCCCTGTCGGCACCAACCGGCATCTGTATACCGATAACAACCCGCTGGCAGCGACGAGTTTCGAGAAAAAAGTCCAGCTGCTGGAAACCATCGACCAATATCTGCGTGATAAAGACCCGGCCATTTGTCAGGTCTCGGCCAGCCTGTCCGGCTCTTGGCAGGCCGTTCAGATTCTGCGTGCCGGCGGGTTCTGCACCGCTGACATCCGGCCGATGGTCCGGTTGAATATTTCTGTCGTTGTCGAAAAAGATGGCCGTATGGAAAGCGGGAATTACGGCTTTGGCGGCCGCAAGATCTATGATGACCTGTTTGTCAAAGAGAACTGGCAGCACGCCGCCGATGAAGCCCTGCGCGAGGCCCATGTCAATCTGGATGCCCGCCCTGCCCCGGCGGGTGAGATGACTGTCGTTCTTGGCAATGGCTGGCCCGGTGTTTTACTGCATGAAGCCGTCGGCCATGGGCTTGAAGGCGATTTTAACCGTAAAAAATCCTCATCCTTTTCCGGGCGTATGGGCGATCAGGTCGCGGCCAAAGGCGTGACTGTTGTTGATGACGGGACAATGACGGATCTGCGCGGCTCCATCACCGTTGATGATGAAGGCACCCCCAGCCGCCGCAATGTTCTGATTGAGGATGGCAAGCTGGTCGGCTATATGCAGGATCGGATGAATGCCCGGTTGATGGGTATGGAGCCCACCGGCAATGGCCGCCGTGAAAGCTATGCCTATCACCCGATGCCGCGGATGACCAACACCTTTATGGAGGCCGGACAACATGACCCGTCCGAAATCATCCAATCGGTCAAAAACGGTATTTATGCGGCCAATTTCGGCGGCGGACAGGTCGATATCACCAGCGGTAAATTCGTCTTTGAAGCCAGCGAGGCCTATCTGATTGAAAACGGCAAAGTCACCGCCCCCGTTAAAGGCGCCACATTGATCGGTAATGGTTTTGATGTCATGAATAAAATCAGCATGATCGGCAATGACCTTGCCCTTGATCCCGGTATCGGCGTCTGCGGCAAAGACGGCCAAGGCGTTCCCGCCGGTGTCGGCCAGCCCACCTGCCGGGTTGACGGCGTCACGGTTGGCGGTACGGAAACGGGCTGATTATCCTTACACATATGATCTTTTAAAAGACCACCTCAGGTCGCTTGTATTGTGTATGCGTTATTTGACAATTTTATAATATTTACATAATATATAAGCTGTGAATTTGCTTTCTCGCAGCTATTAAGGATTCGGATATGGGTAATCTTCAGGATAATTTTCAGCAGGAAAATCTGAAATGGCAGTTGCGGCTGGCGATTATTAACGGGCCGGTAGATGAAATTTTTAATCTTATTGACCGCGGTGCGGATGTAAATCTGCCGCACAAGGGCGCGGGCGGTCCGGTCTATCCTTTGGCTGAGGCCATCCGCAGCGGTAATCCAGACAAAGTCACAGCCCTGTTATATACAGGAGCAAATCCACATCAGCCGCACAACACCGGTAAGGCTGAAATCAGCCTGTCTGATCTTGCCCGAATCTATGAAAATCCGACAATTGTCAAATATATTGAAAAAGCCAAAAACCAAGAAAAACCCAGTAATGTTAAGGGATCAAAGCCAAAAAACTTTGGATAAAAACATCTTTCGATTGACAGATTATGACAATTTATGGTAGATTTTATAATAATATAATTCATACGTTTAAGCATATTAAGGGGGGATAAAATGAATGGATTTAAAAAATTATGTAATGAATTTGCCACATTAAATACCCAGAATAAACAATGGCGACTGGGCAATGCCATTATTGCGGGCAAAACAGATAAGGCTGTCGATCTCATCGAAAACGGTGCAGATCCCAACACCCCGGCCTTTAGAGACAGCAAGCTTCTGCCCCTTGAAATCGCCATGACACAGGATGATGGCAATATGGTTGGAACATTACTCAAAAATGGCGCCAAGCCAAAACCTCATTCCATGCCTGATGGACAGGAAATAAGCTTAAGCGAATACGGAAAGAGCATTGGCTGCTCTGCCGGCGTGACC
>JBNJDW010000128.1:0-5623 GCA_051745265.1 Pseudomonadota bacterium | reverse complement strand
GATGAAATTCTGACCGCCTATCTGAACCGTGTTTATTTAGGTTCCGGCGCCTATGGCATCACGGCCGCGGCCAATCGTTATTATAACAAAGAGCCGACAGAGCTGAATCTGCCCGAAGCCGCGCAGCTGGCCGCCGCCCTGAAAGCCCCGTCACGGATTAATCCGGTGGCCAATCCCAAAGCCTCGGTCGATCGGGCCAAAATTGTTGTGGAGGCCATGGCCATACATGACCTGATCACCGAAGAACAGGCAAAGCAGGCCAAGGACAGTCTGGAGCAAAGCACCCTGCATAATATTGATCCGGCCTCGGACGATATTCCGCATTATTATACCGACTGGGTGCTGGATAATACCGGCGATTACACCAATCGCGGCGCTGACGGGCTGGTGGTGCAGACCAGCTTTGATCCAGAGCTGTACGAAATTTCCCAGACTCACCTGAACCGTTTTTTCAAAACCGAAGCGGCCGATAAAAACATCGGCCAGGCCGCCGTGGTGATTATGGAGTTTGATGGTACAGTCCGTACGCTTATCGGCGGGCAGTCCTATTCAGTCAGTCAGTTTAACCGGGCCGTACAGGCCAAACGCCAGCCCGGCTCAGCCTTTAAACCCGTGGTTTATCTGGCGGCGATGGCGGAAAAAGGGTACAGGCCCCGTACATTGATCTGGGATGCTGAATTTGAAAGTACAGACACGTACAGGCCGGTCAATTACAGCGGCGAATATCAGGGCGAAGTCAGTTTCCGTGATGCGCTGGCAAAATCGCTGAACACCCCGGCGGTCAGGCTGGCCGATGATATCGGTATCGGTACTGTCATACGTACGGCCAAGGAACTGGGCTTTTCAACGCGGATAAAACCGGATCTGAGCTCGGCCCTTGGCTCCAGCGAGGTGACCTTAATGGATATGACCGCGGCCTATGCCAGTTTTGCCAATGGCGGACAGGCGGTCTATCCGCATACGATCAACAGGCTTGAAAACCGCGACGGGCAGAGATTGTATGAACGGCGCGATTATGCCAGACGACCGCAGCTGTTTTCACGGCGGGTGATTGCCGATCTTCAATATATGCTCCGCGGGGTGGTTGAATACGGCACCGGACGGGCCGCTTATATTGATACGGCCCGGCATATCGGCGGTAAAACCGGCACCAGTCAGGATTACCATGACGCCTGGTTTGTCGGCTATGCCGATGGCTATGTCATCGGTATCTGGATGGGCAATGATGCGAATGAACCGATGGACAGCGTGACCGGCGGCGGTCCGCCGGCCCGATTATGGCGGGCGATCATGTCAGATGTGCTGCAGACGCGGCCTTTAACCGGGCAGGATGTCAGCGGTACCGGTCGCCCGAAACCGGGCATGTTTGAACGGGTTCTTGACCGCTGGTCAGGCCGTAATTCCCGCACCGCCGGTGGCCGGTAAGGCCCTTTAATCGGGATTTGCGGCGCCTGTCTGGCGCAGGGCTTCGTAATACCGCCGCGCCAGCGCATCGGCGCGGTCATTTTCGGGATGGTTGCTGTGGCCCTTAACCCATTGCCATTCGACAGTATGGTGACTGAGCTCATAATCCAGCGCCTCCCATAAATCCTGATTTTTGACCGGTTTTTTGGCCGCGGTTTTCCAGCCCTTGGCTTTCCAGCCGTCCAGCCATTTGGTAATGCCGTCCATAACATATTTGCTGTCGGTGTGAATGGTGATGGGGCAGGCGCGGTTTAAAGCGCGCAGGCCCTCAATGACGGCGACCAGTTCCATGCGGTTATTGGTCGTCATGTCTTCGCCGCCGGACAGTTCCTTTTCAACGCCGTTGTAGCGCAGAATAACCCCCCAGCCGCCGGGGCCGGGATTGCCCGAACAGGCACCATCGGTATAGATATCAACTTTTTTGCTCATTTCAGATAGGCTTTCAATTTTTCATCTTGATAAAAACTAACAATGTTCAGATAAGGCTGCGGATCGCGCGGGGTGAAGACAATATCGGGCCGCGCCGGATAATAATCGCGCAGACGGGTCAGGGCAATGCGCAACGCCGCCCATTGCCCGACCAAAGGCAGCGCCGCGTATTCTGCCGCCGATAGCGGGCGAATCTTAAGATAAGCGTCCAGAAATTCTGTGATATGCCCGGCCTGCGGTTGACCCTGTTGATCAAAACACCAGGCATTCAGGGTAATGGCCAGGTCATAAATCAACCAGTCCTGACAGGACAGATAAAAATCAATGATGGCCGACAGGGTATTGTCCTCATCAAAAAAAACATTATCGGGGAAAATATCGGCATGGACCGGCCCTGCAGGCAGGGCGTGTTGTGCGGGGAGGTTTTGTTCAAGCATATGGAGCAATTCAGTGACCTGATCGGTCAAGCCGTCCTGAAAACGGGCAATGTTATCGGAACACTGTTCGGCCATTTGCTGTAATTTGGCCAGGGAAAATATATTATCGGGCACCGTCACCGGCTGCTCTGCGGCCATCAGATGCATGCGCGCCAGACACTGACCGATCTGCGCGGCATGACCGGCCTCGGGCGGTTCGATCGACCGGCCCTTCAGGAAACTGACAACCGCCGCGGGTTTATCCTTTATCCGGCTCAGCGGGGCATCTTCTCTGGTATGGATCAATTGCGGTGTGGCGATGATCTGTGTATTGACCTGTTTTGCGAATTCAAAAATTAAGGGCAGGTTTTCCGGCGCGACGCTGCCCTCAAACAGGGTCAGGATAAAATCACCCTGCGGCGTTTCCAGCCGGTAATTTGAATTATCGGTGCCCGCGGCCAGTGCCGTGCAGGCGGTGACCGGCGGCAGATCATAATCCGTCCGGCACAGGGTCTGGGCTTCAGCCAATGTGATATGCGTGTAAACAGCCATGGATCAAAACTATTTTGAAACCGGGCATAGCGCAATACATAATTTCAGGCCGATAAAAGCCGCGGCAGTTTAAAGGTTATGTTTTCCTCAGCCGTGGTGACATGCTCGACCGTGACGTCAAAATGCGCGTCGGCGGCCTCTATAATTTCCTGCACCAGTGTTTCGGGGGCAGACGCCCCGGCGGTCAGGCCAAGATTGCGGATATCCTGATACTCTGACCAGTCAATATCCCCCGCCTGCTGGACCAGCTGGGCCCGCGGGCAGCCATAATTTTGGGCGACCTCGACCAGACGGTTTGAATTCGATGAATTGGGCGCGCCGACAACAAACAACGCATCGGCATTTTCGGCAATGTCCTTGACCGCTGACTGGCGGTTGGTTGTCGCGTAACAGATATCTTCCTTTTTCGGGCCTTCCAGATGCGGAAACCGTGTTTGCAGGATGGAGACAATTTCCGCCGTATCATCGACCGACAGGGTTGTCTGGGTGACGTAGGCCAGCCGGGAATGGGCTGACAGATCAATAGTTCGGGCATCTTCTGCCGTTTCCACCAGTGACATGGCTCCATCAGGGATCTGGCCCATGGTGCCGGCGACTTCGGGGTGACCGCGATGGCCGATCAGGACAATATGGCTGCCATTACGGTGATGACGTTCTGATTCGCGGTGGACCTTGCTGACCAGCGGGCAGGTGGCGTCGATATAGAGCATCTCCCGCGCGGCGGCTTTTTCAGGCACCGATTTGGCAACGCCATGGGCCGAGAATATCACCGGCGCGGTATCGGGAACCTCATCGAGTTCCTTGACGAAAATGGCGCCCTTGGCCTTCAGCGTGTCAAGAACATGGCGGTTATGGACGATTTCATGGCGGACATAGACCGGCGGGCCGTATTTTAACAGCGCCTTTTCGACGATTTCGATCGCCCGGTCGACCCCGGCACAAAAACCGCGCGGGTTGGCCAAAAGAATTTTTAAAGCTGGTTTTGTCATTGCGTAATCACTATACTTCATCTAATTTTCGTATTCCAGTATGACTTTATGATTTAAAGGACAACAGCGATGAAATCAAAAATTTCCATGCTTTTGGCAGTATTTTTAGTCTTTGGCCTTGCCGCCTGCGGCAGCACCAAATCGGACCGGATGGCCGGCAAAACATGCCCGGAAACCGGCTTTCTTAAACATACCGATGAAATGACTTTTGACAATGAAATCTATAAGCTTGAAGGCAAGATCACCAATCTGACCGGCGGCTGCAGTTTTGATCCGGCAGAGGTTTCGATGAATGTGAACCTTAATTTTGCCGGGCAATGGACCGATCGCGGTATGGAAACCCCAAAACGAATCAAACTGCCTTATTTTGCCACCGTGCTCGATGATCAGGAAGAAATTCTGCATAAAACCGCATATGAAACCGTTTTGAAAATGGATGAAAATCTGGGCACATCGTCAGAAACGGTCAGCCTGCGGATTCCGCTGCCGGAAGGCGCCAATGCCGGGGACTATCAGGTGATTTTTGGTTTTTCCGTGACACCCAACCAGTTTCGTGATAACCAAAAACAGTATCAGACAGATACAAAACAATGATCCATTGTCAGGCTTTTCGGGCCTTTGCAACAGATTTGAAGGAGCGCGCTGTATGACAGACACAACGGTAACACCGGTAGATCAGCTCAGCTTTGAAGCGGCCGTGGCGGAACTTGAAAAAATCGTCAGCCAGCTTGAATCCGGTCAGGGCGATCTTGAAAATTCG
Source organism: Pseudomonadota bacterium (assembly GCA_051745265.1). Taxonomy (GTDB): domain Bacteria; phylum Pseudomonadota; class Alphaproteobacteria; order Micavibrionales; family CSBR16-224; genus JBNJDW01. Next base: position 1,013 of record JBNJDW010000128.1, on the reverse strand, counting down.
ATCGAAGCCTATGAACGCGGCGTCGTCTTGAAAAAGCACTGCGAAGCCAAGCTGAAAGAGGCAGAAGCCAAGATCGAGAAAATTACCATTGATGAAAACGGCGCGGCAAAGACTGAAAAATTTGAAATTGCCGGTTCCTGATAGTAATTCACGTTAAAATCCTGTATAACTATCGCCATATGAACGATCATTCTTTCTATGATTCACCCGGCGCGGCATTTACCGGCCTGATTTTAACGTAAAGAGGTTTTTTTACCATGGCTCCTTCCCCACGCATCGCCTCCCCCGAACTGCAACAGGCAATGGATGATTGCCGCGAGAAAATTAACAAAACACTGGGTTCGTTATTGCCGGAATCTGATCTGGCCGAAGCGCCGCTGTTTGACGCCATGCGCTATGGCACCCTGAACGGCGGTAAGCGTTTACGCCCGTTTCTGGTCATGCAGAGCGCGAAATTATTCGGTGTTGATGAATTCCGCGCCCGCCGTGTCGGTGCTGCGATTGAACTGGTGCACAGCTATTCATTGATCCATGACGATCTGCCGGCCATGGATAATGCCGATAAACGCCGCGGTAAACCGTCTTTGCATAAGGCTTATAGCGAATCCACCGCCATTCTGGCCGGGGATGCCTTGTTGACCATGGCTTTTGAAGTCCTGTCCGAAACAGATACACATGAAGACCCGCGGGTACGGGTTGAACTGGTCCGCGAAATGGCCAGTGCGGCCGGACCGCATGGTATGGTCGGCGGCCAGATGCTCGATCTGATTGCCGAGAAAGAAAGCTTTGATATCGGCACCATCAGCCGCCTGCAGCGCCTTAAAACCGGAAAGCTGATTTCTTTCTGCTGCGAAGCCGGCGCCATTCTGGGCAAAGCCAATCCGGCCCATCGTCAGGCATTGAAAAATTATGCACAGGATCTGGGGCTGGCCTTTCAGGTGACCGATGATCTTTTGGATGTTGAAGGCGACGCCGAAGAAATGGGCAAGGATGTCGGCAAGGACGAGGATGCC
>JBNJDW010000127.1:0-5638 GCA_051745265.1 Pseudomonadota bacterium | reverse complement strand
CGGCATCCATTTCATCACTGTTTTTAGACGCGGTGATCTCGTTAAAAATATCTATGGCTGCTTTATTCATATCATCATTCCTTTAACTGTATAGACAGACCGCCAGATTATGTTATTTGATCCTATTTGTCAATATGTAAAACATCGGAGGCAAAAATTAATTTCTGCGGCACCTTCTTCAAGGTTTCGGCGGTGTTCTATGCGGGGCCTGCGGCGGGGTATCCGGCTTATCCTTTTTACGTCCGATCCGGCCAGAAACTTTCTTATAAAGCGCGGTCAGCGGGGCAAAATACCCTTTAACAGAGTTTTTTGCTATGGATTTGCTTTGCGTAAAGAAATCACATTGCGGATGATTGGCCTGATACATAAGCTTTGTAATCGACAGAAAATCGGCGTGTTGCTCTTTGGGCAGATGGCCATAGGCCTCAACGATTTTTTTGGTAAAGGGTGCGGCCTGATCACCTTTGATCGCGTCAATTTCCTGAAACAGCATCATCATACCTTGGGCATATTTGCCCATTTGTATAAATTTTGCTTCATCCTCTGACCCGGGGGCGGTATTTTTGATTTCCTTCTCAAGATCAACAACATCTTCTTTTGAGCAAGCCTGCGATTCTTTAATAAAAGCATCTTCCAGCGCATCGGCGACATCCTGCTGGTCTTGGGACGAAAGCTGGTCGAGCTGTTTTATCGCATCAGAAAGCTGCTTTTTAAAATCCACGCCGTCTTTGGGGGTAATGTATTTTATCGCGTTCAGAGCATCCTTGGCGGTTTTGTTCATTGTTATATACTCCTGTTGATAGACGTCCGGGGCTGTTTATGATCTTTTTGAGGATTGCGCGGCAAACTATAGCAGGGCTTATGTATTGTCAATATGTAAAAACAAACAATGTCAAAATAAACGCGGGCATAAAAAAAAACCGCGCCTTATATCAGCGCGGTTCTTTTTGTTCTAAAGCCAATATTAAGCGGCGCGGTCAATAACGCTTTGCGGTTTGGCGACAAATCCGGCGGCCTCTTCAATGACCTTACCGACATTCATCACCGTACCTTCGTCAAAGGCTTTGCCGATCAACTGCAGGCCCAGCGGCAGACCGTTTTTATTAAGCCCCGCCGGTACAGACATACCGGGCAGCCCCGCCATATTAACGGTCACGGTAAAGACATCATTCAGATACATGGCGACCGGATCATCGGTATTTTCGCCCAGACCAAAGGCCGCCGACGGTGTCGTTGGCGTCAGAATGACATCAACCTGTTCATAGGCGGCTTTAAAATCATTGGCGATCAGCTGGCGGACTTTACGGGCTTTGTTGTAATAGGCATCGTAATACCCCGCGGACAACACATAGGTGCCAATCATAATCCGGCGTTTGACTTCATCGCCGAATCCGGCCGCGCGGGTCGCTTCATACATGTCATTCAGATTGCCGCCCTCCGGTGTAACCCGCTGGCCGTAACGCAGACCATCATAACGGGCCAGATTGGATGAACATTCCGCAGGCGCAATAATATAATAGGCCGGCAGCGCATATTTTGTATGCGGCAGGCTGATATCGACGACTTCGGCCCCGGCGGCTTTCAGCCAGTCAATGCCCTGATCCCACAGCCCGTTGATTTCATCGGAAATGCCGTCAATACGGTATTCCTTGGGAATACCAACCTTAAGACCGCGGATATCACCGGTCAGCGCCGCTTTATAATCGGGCACCGGCATATCGACAGAGGTTGAATCCTTGGCATCATATCCGGCCATCGCCTGCAGCATCACCGCGCAATCCTCGACCGAGCGCGCCATCGGCCCGGCCTGATCGAGGGAGGAGGCAAAAGCGACAATGCCCCAGCGTGAACAGCGGCCATAAGTCGGCTTAATGCCGGTAATACCGGTCAGCGCCGCCGGCTGACGAATCGACCCACCGGTATCTGTACCGGTCGCGCCCATGGCAATCCGCGCCGCAACGGCAGAGGCTGAACCACCGCTTGAGCCGCCCGGCACCAGCACGGTTTCATCATTTTCCCGCTTCCACGGATTTTGCACAGTGCCGTAACCGCTGGTCTCGTTTGACGAGCCCATGGCAAATTCATCGAGATTGGCCTTGCCCAGCATAACCATGCCCTGATCGAGCATTTTCTGGCTGACGGTGGATTCATATTGCGGTTTAAAACCTTCGAGAATTTTACTGGCCGCTGTCGTCTGAACATCTTTGGTGCAATACAGATCCTTCATCGCCAGCGGAATGCCCTCCAGCACACCGGCTTCACCCTTGGCCCTGCGCGCATCACTGGCCGCCGCCTGTTCGCGGGCCAACTCCGGTGTTTCAACGATAAAGGCATTGAGATGACGGTTGCTTTCCATCGCTGTGATATGGGCATCCGTAAGTTCCACGGCGGTAAACGCGCCGTCATCCAACCCCTTCAGGGCCGCCGTAATTGTCAGATCCGTTAATGCTGTCATGTTCTAAAATCCTTTAATGTCTAAGCAAATATGATGGTGCTGCCGCACAAATATTATTCGACCACTTTGGGGACGACAAAGAAGCCTTCCTGCGTTTCCGGCGCATTGGCCAGAATTTTATCAGGATAGCCGCCATCGGTAATGTCATCGGGACGTTCATGCAGTTTGACTTCAACGACACTGGTCATCGGGTCTATGCCATCGGTATTGACCTCGCCCAGCTGTTCGATCCAGTCCATGATCCCGGACAGTTCTTCGGCGTATTTCTTTTCTTCGTCATCGGTGATTTTGATCCGCGCCAGGTTGGCGACCTTGGCCACGGTTTTGCGGTCCATACCACCGGCGGTATCGTTACTGGCATCCGTGACAGGCTCGGAATTTACTTTATCAATAGACATGGGCTTCATCCTCAGGCTATATAGGTGAACAAATTTAAAACGAATTTAGCATGCCGATCATCGATTTAAAAGAACTGAAAGCCCGTATCCCGCCAAAAAAACGCCTTTTGGGCCTTGATCAGGGCACCAAAACCATCGGTCTTGCCGTTTCGGACGGTAACTGGATGCTGGCAGCGCCGTTGCAGACCATTACCCGCGGCAAATTTTCCAAAGACGTCATCGAACTTGCCAAAGTGATCAAGGAATATGAAATCGGCGGGCTGATCATTGGCCTGCCGCGTAATATGGATGGCAGCGAAGGGCCAAGATGCCAGTCCGTCCGCCATTTTGCCGAGAATCTGGTCAATAAGGCCGATCAAATCGGCTTTGATCCGCTGATCTGTTTTCAGGATGAAAGACTGTCAACCTCGGCTGTCGAGCGGTTTATGATTGATGAACTGGACCTGTCCCGCAAACGCCGCGCCGAAGTCGTCGATAAAATGGCCGCGGCCCATATCCTGCAAGGCGCGCTGGACCAGTTACGCTACCTGCCCGACGAATTGCCTGATTAGAGCATAAACAACGTCATCACCGCCGGAATAAAGACCAGCGCGATCAGCGTCGAAATCAGAATAACCGAAGCAGCCCGTTCAGGGTACAAATCAAGCTGTACGGCATAAGCGGCTGAATCTGCCGCAATCGGCAAAGTTCCAAAAAGCAAAAGCAGCCCGTAATATTGTGGATCCATCCATCCCAGCATTTGACGATCCAAAAGAACGAATGCAAACACCATCACCGGCCATATTCCAAACCGCCAGAAAAGCGCCTGTGCAATATAATGAACATCAAAATGGGCCCGGCTCAGACGCGCCAGCGACAGGCCGATAATCGACATGCCCAGCACAATAAAGGCGCCTTTGAAAATCTGATAGGTGTCCCCCAGACCCACCGGCCAGGAAATACCGATAAGATTAATCAAAAGACCGATCACCATCGCCCAGAACGGCGGCAGGCGCAGCAGACGTTTTATTCCTTCGAGCGGTGACAGCGTGCCAACCGCTATCAGGTAATACCCCAAACTGACCTGCAGAATCATACCGGCCAGCATAATAAGAATCCACACGCCGGCGACACTGTCCGAAAACAGGGCAAAAGCCACGGGCACACCAAAATAACCGCTGTTACCATTCATAATCTGCGCTGCTAAAAGATTTTTCCGGCTATCGCCCCAGATCGTCTGACCATAGATATATGACCCGCCGCCGATCAAAAGCATAAAAACCACGGCCAGCAGCGGCAACAGGAAGACATCCGCCTGTGACAGGTCGGCCTGCCAGATCATCATGAACAAGGCAACCGGATTGATAAAATAGATGGCAAAATCAGCAATCTGACGCAGCTGTATATCGGCGCGCTTACCGGCAATAAAGCCAAGCAGGATAATAAAATACAAGGGCAGGACCTTGATCAGAAGATCAAGAAAGATATCCACGGCAAAGGCCTCGCTGTTGGTTTAATCTTCACCCGCCTGGTCGGTTTCTTCATCTTCGACCGGCGGAATGACCCGGATCAGGGAGATCTGGTTACGTTGGCGGCGCAGGACTTCGAAACGGAAATCGAAATACTGGAATTTCTGCCCGACCTGCGGAATGCTTTGCGTTTCATACAGAATCAATCCAGCCAAAGTTGAATATTCAGCATCGGGCAGATCCCATTCAAATTCACGTTTCAAATCACGGATGGTCACCTTGCCGTCAATCACGTAGGAGCCGTCGGGCTGCGGACGCACGCCTTTGACGGCAATATCATGCTCATCATCAATTTCACCGACGATTTCTTCCAGAATATCTTCCAGCGTGACAATCCCGCGGAAAGAGCCATATTCATCGACCACCAGGGCAAAATGCTCCCGCCGGCTGCGAAATTCCTGCAACTGATCATACAGAGTCGTTGTTTCAGGAATAAACCACGGCTCCAGCGTGGCATTTTCAATGCGGATCCGCGATATATCGCCATCGCATTTATGCCATTCCTTTAACAAAAGCTTGGTATGCAGCACGCCGACAATATTATCCTGATCATCGCGCCACAGGGGCAAACGGGTATACGGGCTGTCGAGCACCTGACTGATCACATCATGCGGTGACTGGCCGGCATCAATCAGCAAAACATCGCGCCGGTGGGTCATAATATCCTCAACCTCAACATCCGGCAAATCAAGGATTGAGCGCAGCATGGCCCGTTCTTCCTGCGTTTCCTGATTTTCACCCTGATGCATTTCAATCACACCACGCAGAATTTCATAATGGTGACCGACATTGACCGTTGTCACATCAACACGAAACAGCCAGAGCGTCCCGCGGACAATCTTGATAATCGCCTCGGTAATCGGTGAGAACACCGCGACCAGCACCTTAATCACCGGAGAGATTTTCAGCGACATTTTATCAGCGTTATTAATCGCATAGGTTTTGGGCAAGACTTCGGCAAAAATCAACACCAGTAAGGTCATGCCCAGCGTGGCATAGACCACCCCGGCCTCACCAAACAGCTTGATCAGCGCCGATGTCGCAAGGGCGGAGGCCAGAATATTAACCAGATTATTGCCCAGCAGCAGCGCGCCGATCAACCGGTCCTTGGTTTCCAGCAGGCTGACGACAACCGCGGCCTTACGGCTGTCTTTATTGTCCTTATCACGTTCCAGAGAATGCATGCGCGCCAGAGACGTCGCCGTCAGCGCCGTTTCTGAGCCGGAGAAAAACCCCGAAAAACACAACAGCAGAAAAATCGCACCCAGCGAAATCCA
>JBNJDW010000126.1:0-5743 GCA_051745265.1 Pseudomonadota bacterium | reverse complement strand
CAACATCCGGATCATATTTTTGACCACGACCATTAATGATTTCGTCTAAAGCGTCATCAATGCTCATTGCTTTGCGCCACGGGCGGTCTGATGTAATTGAATGAATAACGTTTGCAACACCGATAATACGGGCTTCAAGCATAATATCATCACGGGTAAAGCCCGCAGGATAGCCTGATCCGTCACAGCGTTCCTGATGTTGCAGGACAACGCGGGCGACAGGCCAGAGGAATTGAATATCCTTTAACAGTTGATAGCCCTGCACGGGATGCTGTTTGATGATGTTATATTCGTGCTCCGTTAAAGAAGACGGCTTATAAAGGATATCCGGCGGGATATTAAGCATGCCGACGTCTAACAGGATGGCGGCAATCCTGATGCTGTTAATCTGCTCCTCAGGCAGGCCCATGATCTGCGCAATCGTCCGCGAAATCTGCGAAATATTATTTTGCGGATCATCGGACCGGTTATTTTTAAAACCGGCATTGATCGCCAGTGTTTTAATGGTCTGGTACAGGCTGAGATGCAGATTTTTAGTCATGCGCGCTGTCCTTTATATATTGGCACCGTGGCAATGCTTGAATTTCTTACCGCTGCCACAGGGGCAGGGCGCATTGCGCGGTGTCTTGCCCCAGGTCGTCGGATCTTTTTCATCGAAAGACGGAGTCACATAGGGCAGTGTTGAAACATTGGATTTCTCTGCTGAATCAACATCACTCTGATTGGCGCCGTAACCATCATCCGCTTTGGGCTGATAGGCACGCAGCTTGGAGGTATCCGGCTCTTTTGCTGTGGGCATGGGCGCTTCCATGTTGACCTGAACAATGCTGAGCGCCTGAGTGACGTTTTCACGCAGCTGATCCAGCATGGATTCGAACATCGAAAAGGCTTCGGTTTTATATTCGTTCAGCGGATCTTTTTGCCCCAAGGCGCGCAGACCAACCCCCTGACGCAGATGTTCAAGATTCAGCAGATGGTCTTTCCAGCTTTGATCCAGCAATTGCAACAGCAGGGATTTTTCCAACTGACGCATAATTTCAGGCGAGGCATTGGCCGCTTTGCTGGCCATATGATTGTCAGACGCTTCGGTCAGGCGCTCGGTGATTTCAGCATCGGCGATGCCTTCCTCACGGGCCCATTCATCAACCGGGACATCAATACCAAGAAGACGGTGTGTTTCCGATTTAAGGCTGTCCAAATCCCATTGGTCGACATAGCTTTGCGGTGGAATGCAGCGCATAACAAGGTCGGCAATGACATCATGGCGCATATCTTCAGTTAATTCGGAAACATCATCGCTTTCCATGATTTCATGGCGCTGTTCATAGATGACTTTACGCTGATCATTGGCAACATCATCATATTTCAGGACATTTTTCCGGGCTTCGAAATGCATGGCCTCGACTTTTTTCTGTGCCCGTTCAATGGCCTTGCTGATCATCGGATGAACAATGGCCTGTCCTTCCTCCAGCCCCATGCGCTGAAGGAAGCTGTCCATACGGTCAGACCCGAAAATCCGCATCAGATCATCCTGAAGCGAGATAAAGAATTTGGTTTCGCCCGGATCCCCCTGACGGCCGGCACGACCGCGCAGCTGGTTATCAATCCGTCTGGATTCATGGCGCTCGGTTGCCAGAACATAAAGCCCGCCGGCTTCAATGACGGTTTGCGCGTCTTTATCTATTTCTTCCTGAATGCGGGCAATTCTTTTGTTGCGTTCTTCTTCTTCAATGCCTTCGGGAACTTCGTCATAAACGCGGCGCTCAAGATTGCCGCCCAGTTTGATATCCGTCCCGCGCCCGGCCATATTGGTGGCAATGGTCACGGCGCCCGGTTTCCCGGCCTGGGCAATGATCTGTGCTTCCTGCTCGTGATAGCGGGCATTGAGAACATTGTGATGAATCTTCTCTTTTTTCAAAAGTCTGGAGATCAGTTCTGATTTTTCAATTGAGGTTGTGCCGACCAGAACCGGTTGGTGGCGTTCCTGACATTGACGGATCAGATCAATAACCGCCCGGGTTTTCTCATCGAAAGTCCGGTAAATTTCATCATCATGGTCTGTTCTGGCCACGGGAACATTTGTTGGAATCTGTACGGATTGTAGTTTGTAAATATCTTCAAATTCCGCAGCCTCGGTCATTGCCGTCCCGGTCATACCGGCCAGTTTCGGGTAGAGGCGGAAATAATTCTGAAAAGTGATCGAGGCCAGAATCTGGTTCTCGTTCTGAACCCTGACGCCTTCTTTGGCTTCGATCGCCTGATGCAAACCATCAGACAGGCGGCGGCCTTCCATCATCCGGCCGGTAAATTCATCGATCAGCACGATCTGGTCGTCTTTGACCAGATAATCCTTATCGGCTGTGAACATTTTATGGGCACGCAGCGCCTGATTAACATGGTGGATCAGACTGATGTTCTGCGCATCATATAATTCCCCTTCGGTGAGAAGGCCATGCTCCCGCAGCAGGTTTTCGGCGTGCTGGTTCCCTTTGTCAGTCAGGCTGATGTTTTTGAATTTTTCTTCAAGTTCGTAATCATCTTCCTCAAGATACGGGATGATTTTGTCGACCTCGTTATACATTTGTGAGGTATCTTCGATCTGACCGGAAATGATCAGCGGTGTCCGGGCTTCATCAATTAAAATGGAGTCGACTTCATCGACAATCGCGTAATTAAAACCGCGCATGGCCATCTGGCTTTTGTGGTATTTCATATTATCGCGCAGATAATCAAAGCCGAATTCGTTATTTGTGCCATAGGTCACATCGCAGGCATAGGCTTCACGGCGGTCCTGATCCAGCATGTTGGCCATAATCGCGCCGACTTTCATATCCAACGCCTCAAACACAGGGCGCATCCAGTCACTGTCACGTTCCGCAAGGTAATCATTGACCGTTACAACATGAACCCCCTTGCCGCTGAGCGCGTTCAGATAAGAGGGCAGGGTTGCGACCAGCGTTTTACCTTCACCGGTACGCATTTCAGAGATTTTGCCTTCATGCAGTACGATACCGCCCATAAGCTGGACATCAAAAGGCCGGAGACCCAAAGTACGATGTGACGCCTCCCGAACGGTTGCAAAGGCTTCGGGCAGCAGGCTGTCGATCGTATCCTGACCGGCATCAAGCCGTGATCTGAATTTTGCGGTTTGCTGTTTCAGCTCCTCATCGCTCAGTTTTTTGACTTGCTCTTCAAAACTGTTGATCTCACGGATCATAGGCTCCAGCCGTTTTAATTGTCTCTCGTTACTGGAACCGAATATTTTATAGGCAATTGATGTGAACATTCTCTGTCTTTTTTCTGTTTCCGGGCGATCTGTTTAATATTGATAGTATGATGGCAGATCGGCCAACTGGTTATCTTTCAACAAAAGATATAAAACCTTTTTACACAAGGGTCAATGCGCCAGTGGTTCGGGGCGATGATATTTGCTTGACGGGCGCTTAATTTTCTCCTAGATATAGGTTATGGTAAACTTTACAACAAATAACCATGAGAGCCGGTCTGAAAGGCTTATGTCTCAAGCGCAACAGGCCATAAAAAATGGCGATGCTGCCGCCTTGGGGCGCTATATGCGCCTGATGGAGGCGTGTATGTCTGACAAGGACGTAAAAACTTCGATGCCTTTTTTACTGGTGACCGCGGGGTGTTTGAATAAGCGCGATTGTTTTGAGGCTATTTTACCAAGAATACAGAATTTTGACAGCCCGGTTTGCCGATCTGTTTTTAGTCAGCTGATTGAAAACAAACATGATTCTCTGCGCAATCTGTTTATAAATTATCTTGAAGTCTATGCCCCCGACGATATTTATGAGAGATATAGTAAAGACCTGTTATTGGAGTATGGTGCCAAAGCAGGGCGGGTGGATGTCATTGACGAAGCCTTTAAGAACGGTGCCCGGCTGGTGACAGATGAATATGGGCAGAATAAACCGCTTTGTGCTGCGGTAAAAGCGATGCAACTCGAAGCGACCGAGCGGCTTTTAAAAGAAAATGTGCCCCTGAAAAACAGTATAATTACGATAAGCAGTGCTTTTGAAAATGGTGGCCATAAAAATATCCTGCCTATGATTGAGCTTTTACTGGGATATGGTCTGGATATAAAAGATACGCAGAGTCACAGCATCAACCGATTTATGGTGCAAAGCCATGATATGACGGAAGAGACAGGGGGGAAGATTGATCAACTGCTTGATGCCTGGCAACAACGTAAAAAATATATCAAATTCCCGGTCCGGCTTAAGGATAATATTGCAATAAAAGATTTAACATTGCCTGTGGCGCCAACAGAAACGCATTATGAGAAGCCGCTGTCATGCATGTTTCAGAAAACAACAGCCCTTCATCGTCTTGCCGCTGCCGATCGTTTTGAAGAAGTGATAAGAGTCAGTGAAAAAACCGGAGAGCCGCTCACCTACGAAAATCTGACCTGCCGTGACCCGAATGGCAATAGTGTCATAGACATATTGGGGGCCAGAAATACGCTTAACCTGCTTGAGAAATGCCATCTGGCAAAAGGTCAGGAAGGGCTTTTCCTTTCTTTGGTTAATGACTTACCCCCAATCTACCGCCGCCAGCTTGATACGGGTCGCATAAAGCATGCGCTGACCGCTCAGACATTAGACCGCGTGCCGCGCCGTAACGTGGTCCTGCGTCGCCGGACATTATAAAACTTTCGGGAAATAGACTGGTTTTTTACTTGCATCCTATGCAAAACGGCGTAGTTTAAACTTTGAATTCAAGCTTTTTAAGGAGAATTGTAAATGTCTAATAAATTAAAAATGGCAGGTGCCGTTTCAGCCTTGGTCATTGTCCTTGGTGCCGGTGCCTATTTCATGTTCGGGAACTCAGCCAGTGTTCATGCTGAAAACAACGAGGCGGCAACAGTGGCCGTCGTTAATGGCAAGGAGATCACCCGTAAAGATATTAATGAAGTCGTTGAATCCATGCCAATGCAGCAAAAAGCACCGCTGGAGCAAATTTATCCGATGATCGTTGATCAGCTGATCAATGATATGCTGCTACAGACGGAAGTTGAGGAAACTGATCTTGAAGCTGACCCTGAAGTTCAAGAGCGGCTGGAAGAAGCGCGGGAACAAATTGTCCGTGATCTCTATATTGAGCGCTATATCGACGAACGGGTAAATGAGGCAACTGTTAAGGAAGCCTATGAACGTTTGAAAGAAGAAGGGCAGGGCACAGAGGAAGTTCGTGCACGCCATATTCTTCTTGAAAGCGAAGAAGAAGCGCAGAATATGATTGCCGAGCTTGAAGAAGGTGCTGATTTTGTAGAACTGGCCAAAGAACATTCAACCGGCCCGACCGGTCCGCAAGGCGGCGATCTTGGTTACTTTGCCAAAGATGCCATGGTTCCTGAATTTGCCGAAGCTGCATTCAATGCGGAGCCGGGCACGTATATCAAAGAGCCTGTACAGACACAGTTCGGCTGGCACGTGATTCATGTCGAAGACAAGCGCACACAGGAAGTGCCGCCATATGATGAAGTCGAGCAAGCCCTGCGTGGTCAGCTTAATCAGCGTGCGATGAACCAGTTGGTAGAAAAACTGCGTGAGGATGCTGAAATTGAAAAATTCACATTGGAAGGCGAGCCTGCCAACTGATTGAAGCCTCAATATAATAAAGAAAAAGCGGAGAATGTAATATTCTCCGCTTTTTTTTGTGTTTTAGCTTACTTCAACCGGGGCCGTTGAGTATTGGAGGGCGTGTTTATAGATGTCTTCAA
>JBNJDW010000125.1:0-5755 GCA_051745265.1 Pseudomonadota bacterium | reverse complement strand
CTGTCTATAATCTTAAAAGCATGGGGGCCAAAAGCGGGCTTGTGAACGCCAGCGCGGACTATCATAAACTTTATGCCCCCGGCCATATGTGGTGCGAAGTTCTGGAGGGAGAACATCTCAGCACAGATGTCGCGGTTAAAAATGGCCAGGCGCTATGGTTTGCTCATGCCAAGGGTATACCGACCCATGGCGGTATGTTTGATTATTGGGAAATCCTTGATCAAGCCCATCCACAGACCGAAACATATATTACCAGATTTATAGAGGATCACTTTTCTGCGTATTCAGGCATGATGAATTTTGAAACAATCGGCGGCAGAATTATAGAGATACATTTGCGATTTGCAGATCAATGGCCTGATTTATACGGCGACGGTTTTGTCAAAAACCTGATAGATTTATATAACCCGGACAGGCCGGCGGCTCATTTTGAAAGCATAAAGAAAAAAGGCTACAGCGTGGTTTTATTTTTACCGCATAAACAATATGAGAAACCGGATTTCAGGCAGGTTGAATCCTTTATTGACGGGGATCATATCACCAGTATTCAATTCTCCTTCGATCCCTCACTTGCCCATACCGATCATTCAATGCCGCCAGGCGGATTCAGGGTGGCGATCATAAATGGTTTTGACAAAGAGGCTTGTTTAGACGTCAGGGAAACCCTTAAGACATTCCCTGAATTTTCGATCTGAAAATAATTCCGGATTTATGGCCAGGGCTGGAACACTGATTTCGTTGCAGGCGGGGATATGAAGACGTCGCTGGCGCTTTATACGCTGTTCGTATATTGTGCAGAAAATAAAAGAAATCTCTTGTTTGATGTTTTGCCGGATTATACAGCTTTCATGGCATAAACGCGAAAGACGGCCCCGATGAAAATTTTTTTATTACTGGCTTTTATCACCCTGTCTGAATCCACCATCGGTGTTTTTGTTAAGCTGGTCGATGGCCGTATTCCGGTCCAGACGCTGACTTTTTATGCCTTTGCCTTTGCCACGGCTTTTTTGATGGTCGCCATACCCATCGCGCGCAAACAGCCGCTCGACCTGCCCCATGGCAACTGGAAGGATACTTTGATCATCGGCGCCCTGATCGCCGGGCAAAGCGGTTTTTTCAATTATGCCATGACTTTGGTACCGATCGCCAATGCGGTCATTTTCTGGAGCGTCGCCCCGTTCTTCACTTTTATTCTGTCCTGGCTGTTTTTGGACGAAAAAGCGAAGAAAAGTTATATCCTTATTTTTGCGATTGCCATGACGGGGATTGTCATTGCCAAACCGCTGGAGGATGGCTATATGCTCGGCAATATGGTGGCGCTGGGCGTGGGGGCCATTTATGCGGCCATGGTGACCTATATACGGTATGAAGGCAAAACAGAAACCGATAATGATATTCCCTGGTCTATGCTGTGTGCGACGCTGATCATGCTGCCGTCGCTGATTTTCGTCGGGCCCGGCGATGTTGCCGGTATGATTCAGTATGAAAACCTTGATCTGTCGCTGCCGGTCATGCTTTGGGCCGCGGCGCTGGGGCTGGTTTCTGTCGGATTTGCGTATTTCGGTATTTCGATCGTTCTGGGCTCGATTAATGCCAATCTTTATGCGCTGATTGATATCATTGTCTCGCCTATGGTGGCGTCCCTGTGGGGCTTTTTGATCTTCAGCGAAGTGCCGCCCTCCAGCATGTTATACGGGGGCGCTTTATTGATCAGTGCCGGTTTCTGGCTGACCCGGGAAATGGCGCGAAACGATAAGTGAACAGAGCGTGTTCTGCTTTACACACCTATTAAGTACGGATTAATTGTAATATGCAATCATTATAGTATATCCTATACCAAAGAATATAGGCGTGTACAAAGATAGGCAGAGATGGGCAGGCAAAACGGCAACGCATTATTTTTAATTCTCATCGGTGTGGCTTTATTTGCGGCGTTGTCTTATGCTGTCACGCAGTCTAGCCGTGGTGGCGGTGATATTGAGCGCGAGAAGCGAATGATTGACCAGGCTGCGTCCAAGGAATGTAATATTACTGTGAAACGCGCTGTGAAGAAATTAAAGCTTTTCGGTGGCTGCGATACAAGTGAAATCAGTTATGAACTTGCTGATGGCACCAATCCCAATCCCGATGCCCCGGCGGATAAATCCTGCCATGTTTTTGATCCGGCAGGTGCTGGCGCCGTTGCTTGCGGGGCGTATCTTGATCTTGACTGTGATCTGGAAGCTTTGGCGATTGGTGAAAAATGCCTGAATGCTGATATTATCTATGCCGGTGATCTTGCGGGAGCCAGACTTTATACAACAGCGGCCGATCAGGGGCTTATTAGCTGGAATAAAGGTAATGTTAATTATGCAGACACGGGGGCAACATCGACGACGGATGGTAAGGCCAATACCGACACGCTTGTTACGCTTGATAGTATAGGCGCGCCCTATAAAGCGGCCGAGGCCTGCCGGGCTCTTGGCAGCGAATGGTACATGCCGGCACAGGATGAGTTGGAGGTGCTTTATACGAACCGCGCTGCCATAGGCGGATTTAATACCAGCGGTGATTTTCCCGCCAGCTATTACTGGTCTTCCACGCAACAAAATGACGATTATACTGATGCACGGTTCCTGAAATTTACTAGCGGTTATCAACATCACCGTGGAAAGAGCGGGGCACTCCCCGTCCGCTGTGTCCGCAGATAATTTCGGTGCTTTAGCGTGGCGGGCCATTTAATCTTTTTTTATAAAACAAAAGATCTGGACATCTAAAAAGAATATACAATGCTTATAGAATACCCTATGCTAAAGGGTGGGGAAATGAATAGAAACAGGACAACATGGGCAGAGAAAGCGGCAACGCATTATTCCTTATCTTAATTGCTGTGGCATTGTTCGCGGCGCTGTCTTATGCGGTGACGCAGTCGGGCCGCGGGGGTGGTGACATCAGCCGCGAACAAACGCAAATTCTGGCCGCGCAGATCGTCCAATATATCGGCAGTGTCGAGCAAGCCGTCCAGCGTATGACACTGACCGGTGTGGCTGAGGATCAGTTGGATTTTTATTCACAGCAACGCCTGCATGGTAATGATGTGGTCCGCGATATGGACAATACGCTTTGCACGGATACAAGCTGCCAGGTATTTCATCCCGATGGCGGCGGTGTTACATATCAGCATTTTGAAAGCGCAGGAGAAACCGACCCCCTGCCTGCAGGCTATGGGGGAACGGATCTGAAGCCGGGTCATCATCTTGCTACTATTACGCCGATTAACGGTGTCGGCACGGCCTTGCCCGAAATTGTCATTGAATTTCGGGCGATAGATCCAAAGGTCTGTCAGGAAATTAATCGTCACTTCGGCTTGCCTGCCGAGCTGAGCGGTGAAGGATATCGATGGCTGTTCGAAGGCGATCCAACCGCTGAGCTCGCGAGCAACGTGGCCACCGCCAATATGTGGGGCGGCGCTGCTGCCGCGCCCGAGTTGGAAGGCGCCCGGACCTTTTGCGTTGACGCCGCAGCGGATGCACATGATGGCTTTTATTTATTCCATGTACTGGTCGCGCGATGATTTTCGGTGCTTAACCCTTATTTCAGCGTCAGGCCCGATTTACGATAGGTGCCGATCTGCCGGTAATGGGGTTCGGAATAGATGTTCAGCGTATCATATCCCTTGGCAAAAATATCGGCTTCGTCAACGATCAGCTTGATGCTGCGGCGCTGGTCCAGCTCGGACAGTTCAAAGAACGGTTTGCCGATATGCAGGAAGGCTTCTTCGTTGCGCTCTACCAGGGCTTCAAAGGCGCCAAAGCGGAACAGGTTGGCGATGGTGCGCTGGGCGCTCCAGCCCTGTTTCTGCCATTTTTGAGGATCCCATTCCTGGCCGCGCCACTGGTCTGGCATATCATGCTTAAAATCAGGGCCGTGTTTCCATTCCCAGTAACGTTCGGTCTGCGGGGCGGTATATCGCAGGCTGCGGGCCTGTGTCTGATCGGCATCAACAGTACGTTTTGCGGTGCGGCTTTCGGCAGCTGCGGTTTGGTCACCGGCAACAGGGGCCAGACACAAGGTTAAGGCAATAACAGGAAGGAACAAAGAACGCGGCGTAAACATAAGAAATCTCCGGCTGGAATGGAATAATAGCTCTGTCTTGATAACAATGCGTTTTGAAGCATTTGTCAAGACATCGCCTGCTTTTTGCCCGAAATTAAGGATTTTTAAAAACAATTTGCTTATACTATACTATTGGGAGAAGTATTATTCCCGGGGGAGTTAAAATGGTTGATACAATGTCTATCGCTTTGTCCGGTCTGACCGCGCAGAAAACACGCGTGGCCACGGCGGCCAATAATATTGCCAATATGCATACCACTGGCAAAACAGCCGGTGACGGCCAGAATGCGACGGCCTATACGCCCAAAGACGCGAATCTCTACAGCCAAGCCCCTGCCGGTGTCCGGGCCGAGGTCGGTGACCGTCCTGATTCTGTCACACAGCGTTATGATCCGTCCTCGATCCATGCCGATACCAAGGGTATGATTGCCGCGCCGGATATCAGCCTTGAAACTGAAATCGTCGACATGAAAACCGCTGAAATCGCCTATAAGGCCAATGCGAATCTGATTAAAACCAGTGAAGAGATGGAAAACAGCCTGCTGGAAACACTGGCCTGATTATTTTTGTACAGGATTGTTTAGCCTGCCCGCTTTGATCAAGAGGCGGGTTAATTTGCGTTGTCGGCTTTTGGACTGAACGCGATTGTATTTCACAGAATAATTTCACAGAATTCGTTAATAAATTATTGACAGCGCATTTCTTTGTGGTTATGACTAGCGCATACGTTAATTAATCGTTGAGTCCTTTGTCACCCTCGGTGGGTAATTTTAAGGGTCTGCGCTTTATAAATTATAGGAGTTAAACGTAATGAGCTTTGATGAAAACCCAGGATTTAAAAAATTAAAAGATGCTTTTGCCCGTTTCGGTGCAAAACATGACCCAAGCCAGCTTCAGCCTAAACTGGTGAAAACCGCTTCTGCCGCTGCCAAAGCAGCCCTGACAGAGGTTGAGCGCGAATTCCCACGTGAAAGCGTTGAAAAATTTGTTGATGATGTTTATCAACTGATTGCCGGACAGGACGTAACAGACGGTCTGACCGAAATGGTCCAGTCTTTGGATCTGTCACAGATTGAAGATGGCCTTAACACCGCTGTCAGCCGTTTGAAAGACCCGCAAACCAGCCAGGTTCTGGCCAGCACATTTAAATCACTGTCAAGCCAGATGGAATTCAATGAATTCAAAATGCAGATGAAAATGATGCTTGGTGGTAACAAGATGCCGCCGGTTGTTGAAGGCCTTTTTGATAAGCTGATGACCGATCTTGAAGTCTTCTATGATGAATCAAAAGACTTGAGCACCAAAGAAATCGCTGACAGAATTTCTGATTATGCCGATTCTATTCCGACTGACTTTATATCGCAGCAGGCTTATGCCGCCATGCAGTTTATCAACCCGGAAACCCTGACCATGATGGTCTCGCAGTTCACTGCCAATCTGCCATCCAGCAAGCAGGCTGGTGATCTGTATGATGCAGGTATGAACAAAGCGCGTGAGCAGATTGATGAACTGGCCAGCCAGTTTTCTCAGCCAAGCCGCAGAGCGACCCCACCATCTAACGATGATCAGGAACCGGCGCCGAAACCAAAGCCTGCCAACCGTAAAAAAGGCAATGACGGCTTTAAATTCGACTAATACGGTTTAAAGACTTAATTTTAAG
>JBNJDW010000124.1:0-5836 GCA_051745265.1 Pseudomonadota bacterium | reverse complement strand
ATAAAAGTCATCTGGCGCATCGTCATGCGTTTGCGCACTGTCATCGCGACAAATAAACGGCTTCAGGTCGCGCAGGTCAATGAAATGATCTGCCTGACGGCGGAGTTCATCTGCCATCATTGCCGGTTGCGTTTGAATTGTCGAAATAACGGTCACGCGAACACCTTTGCGCTGCACGGATTCGACCAGACGACGGAAATCACCATCGCCGGAGAATAACAGAATATGATCGACCTTGTCGGCGACTTCCATCATATCAATGGCAAGTTCGATATCCATATTGCCCTTGATCTTGCGGCGGCCCTGTTGATCGGTAAATTCCTTCACCGGTTTGGTCACCATGGTATAGCCGTTATAATCCAGCCAGTCGACCAGAGGCCGAATAGGTGAATAATCCTGCTCCTCCAAAAGGGCGGTATAATAGAAAGCCCGAATCAGACGACTTTGATCCCCCAGCCAGTCAAGCAGACGCTGGTAATCAATTTCAAAGGCCAGTCCTTTTGTCGCGGCATATAAATTTGCCCCATCAATAAAGACAGCCATTTTTTCTTCAGGATAAAAAAAGTGAGAAATGTTATTATTTTTTGGCACTTATTGAGACTCCACTTTTGTTTTTGTTTTTGCCGGTTATATCCCGGTTGGATACCCTTCACGTTTTTTCGTGAACGGGCGTCACCCTAAGCATTAAACGCGAGCCCGTCAATATACGAAATACCTCTTGCAATATGGTGTCGCAGGCATTATGTTCAAGCCGCTGATCCGTTTTTTTAATTTAGAGGTAATAATATGGCTCGTGTGACCGTAGAGGATTGTGTTGATAAAGTCCCAAACCGTTTTGAACTTGTATTGCTGTCGTCTCAGCGTGCCCGCGAAATCGGCACCGGCGCGGCGCTGACTGTTGACCGTGACAAAGATAAGAACAGCGTTGTTTCCCTGCGCGAGATTGCCGAGGAAACCATTTCTCTGGCCGATCTGAAGGAAGAGCTGGTTAAAAGCCACCAGAAAGTCATTGAAATCGAAGAAGATGAAGAAGACATCATCGATTATATGGATGGCGAAGAAGAATGGGCCGGCCTGTCAGATCAGGACCGTATGAATGAACAGGCCCTTGCAGACGCAGGTATGCATGAAGCCGATGCCGAAGCAGAAGCCAAAGCCGCGGCCGAAGCGGCGTTTACCCCGTCTGTTGATGCTGATGCAGACAGCGAGGCTGAAGCACCGGAAGCAGAAGAGCAGGCTGACAGCGAAGACGACGAAAAACTTTAATCCGTCGATTTTCCGTGCCAATCACCGGATAAATCATTGCTATACGAACAAAAGCCGCCATATAATTGATGCGCGGCTTTTTTTCGTGGTGATTCTGCCGGACCATCAATTTTTCAGGAGTATCCATGCTTCGCCAATATGAGCTGGTAGAGCGTATCAAGACTTACGATCCCGATGTAGATGAGGACCTGGTCAACCGGGCCTATGTCTATGCGATGAAGAAACACGGCTCGCAGCAACGCGCCTCGGGTGATCCGTATTTTTCCCATCCGCTGGAAGTCGCCGGTATTCTGACCGATATGAAGCTCGATGCCGCTTCGGTAATTACCGCGCTTTTGCATGACACGGTCGAAGATACCGATGCCACGATCGAAGAAATCGAACGTCTGTTTGGCCCTGATATTGCCCGTCTTGTCGACGGGGTGACCAAGCTGACCAAAATCGAATTACAAAACCCCGAATCCAAACAGGCCGAAAATTTCCGCAAGCTGGTGCTGGCGATGTCCGAGGATATTCGTGTCCTGCTGGTCAAACTGGCCGACCGGTTGCACAATATGCGGACGATTCATCACATTCCCAAACCGGAAAAACAGCGGCGCATCGCCCTTGAAACATTGGAAATTTATGTCCCGCTGGCCGAACGCATTGGTATTCGCAGTTTCAAGGAAGAGTTGGAAGACATCGCCTTTGGCGTGTTGAATCCCGAAGCGCGCGAGAGTATTACCACCCGACTGAATTTCCTGCGCACCGAAGGCGAAGGCATTGTTGAAAAGGTTATCACCCGGCTGAACAAAGATCTTGAAGATACCGGCGTTGATCTGGAGGTCACCGGCCGCGAGAAAACACCCTATTCGATCTGGCGCAAGATGCAGCGTAATAATATCTCCTTTGAACAATTGTCGGATATTATGGCCTTTCGTTGTGTCGTGCCCAGTGTCACCGATTGTTATCATGTCCTTGGCGTTATTCATGGCAAATACCCGACAGTGCCCGGACGGTTTAAGGATTATATCTCGCTGCCCAAAACCAACGGCTATCGCAGCCTGCATACCACTGTAATCGGCCCGGAAAGCCAGCGGGTTGAAATCCAGATCCGCACCCGGCAGATGCATGAAGAGGCCGAGCTCGGCGTTGCCGCCCACTGGGCCTATAAAGAAGGGTCCAGCGGCCCGTCCCGTACCGATGGCCGCCAGTATCGCTGGCTGCGCGAATTGATGGATATCGTCGAAAACGCGCCCAAGGCCGAGGAATTCCTTGAACATACCAAGCTTGAACTTTATCAGGACCGGGTGTTCTGTTTCACCCCGCAGGGCGATCTGATCGAACTGCCCAACAGCGCCACGCCGGTTGATTTTGCCTATGCCGTGCATTCACAGGTCGGTGATCATTGTACCGGGGCCAAAATCAATGGCCGGATTGTGCCGTTGAATACCAAGCTGAATAACGGTGATCAGGTTGAAATTGTCACCAATAAAAACTCCGGCCCGTCACCCAACTGGGAACGCTTTGTCATTACCGGAAAGGCCCGGGCCCGGATCCGCCGCTTTGTCCGTCTGCAGCAGCGTGAACAGTATGAAAATCTGGGCAAGGCGATGCTGCAAAAGGTCTATAAGCAGGAAGAACACAGTTTTCAGGAAAAGCCGCTGAACAAGCTTTTGAAGCAGTTCCGCGTCGATGCGCTGGCTGATCTTTATGCCGGGATCGGTTCCGGCCATATTCAGGCGCGTGAAGTCTTCAAAGCCGCCGTGCCGGAATTCAGGGCCAAGCCAACGGCCAAGAAAATGACCGGTCTTGCCACCCCGTCGCAGAAAAAGAAGGGCAAAAGCCAGCCCATGCCGATCAAGGGGCTGATCCCCGGTATGGCCCTGCATTTTGCCCGCTGCTGTCACCCGCTGCCCGGGGATAAGATTGTCGGCATCGTCACCACCGGCAAGGGCGTGACCATTCACACGGTTGACTGTGATACGCTGGAATCCTTTGCCGATACGCCGGAACGCTGGCTGGATATTTCCTGGGATGAGGATAATGATAACGAGGCGCATACCGCCCGCCTGCATATCATTGTCACCAATGAACCGGGGGCGCTGGGGACGATTTCAACGGTGATCGGTCTTGCCAAAGGCAATATCACCAATTTGAAAATCATCAATCGCGAAATGGATTTTTACGAGATGCTGATTGATGTCTTTGTTAAAGATACCAAGCATCTTGAACAGGTTATGTCGGCCCTGCGTGCCGCATCGGAAGTCACAAGTGTTCAGCGGGCCAAGGGTCGTTAGCAGATAGAATAACGGAGCAATACCGCCAGCATGTTCCAGCGCCGCAAAGAAAGAAACCTGCAGGAAAATTTTCGCGAAGCCATCTGGCCCAAAATGGGCTGGTTGCGGGTTATGCGTTACTACGGCCTGCGCATTTACCGGTTGGATGATACGCCCTATGCGATTGCCGCCGGTTTTGCCTCGGGCGTGGCGCTGTCCTTTACGCCCTTTGTCGGTTTTCACCTGATCCTCAGTCTGGCGCTGGCGCGGATTCTGAACGGCTCGCTGTTGGCGGCGCTGGTTGGCACCATTGCCGGTAATCCCTGGACCTTTCCTTTTATCTGGCTGATGATTTACAAGGTCGGCATGTATATTCTGGGGGTCGCCGGCGCGCAGACCCTGCCGCAAGGCTTTGAATTTGCGCTGATTTTTGAACATCCGGGCCGTTTGTTGCTGCCGATGATAATCGGGGCCATTCCCTGCGGTGTACTGGTCTGGGCCATTACCTATTACACGACCCGTGATCTTGTGATCGGTTTCCAACGGCAACGCCAGCGCCGCCGCGCCCGCGCCCGGTTAAAGGAAATCCGTAAACGCGAAGCCGCCGCCGGGCTGGCCGCAGCGGACATCATGACAGCGACAGAGCATAACGGCGATTATGCCGCCGATGACAGTGCCATTGTGCGCAACAGCCATCTGAATGATAAATATATAACGAAAGATGAAGAGTGATGATTATTGGCATTGGCACAGATCTGGTGTATATCCCCCGTATTGCAAAGACATTTGAACGGCAGGGGCAAAAATTCCTCGACCGGTGTTTTACGGCGGATGAAATCAGCTACGCCCTGTCTGCCCGGCAGGTGGAAACCCAGGCGGCGCGGCTGGCAAAACGCTGGGCGGCCAAAGAGGCCTGCGCCAAGGCCATGGGCTCGGGCATTGCCGAAACGGTGACATTGAAGGATATCGGCGTGTTGCATCACAGCAATAAAATGCCATATCTGTACCTGATCGGCGGTGCCAAGGCGCAGCTGGACAGGCTGGCCGGGGATCGCGGCACGCCTGTTCTGCATCTCAGCCTGAGTGATGATGGCGATTATGCGCAGGCTTTTGTTGTGCTGAGCGCGGAAAAGGACTAAAACAAATTATGAGCGATGAGAAAAAGAACATACCCCCTGTAAGCGATCCGGATAAAAAACCACACTCCGGCGCTGATACCCGCAACACAACAGAGGACGGCACGCTGGCCGCGCCCCTTAAGGGCAAAAAAAAGAACAAAGGCGAAAACGGCAAAAGCGAGGGTGAAGGCATCATCAGCGCGGTTTTATGGGCGGCGGTGATCGCCCTTGTCGTTCGCAGCTTTTTGTTTGAACCGTTCAGCATTCCGTCAGGATCGATGTTCCCGACTTTGAAAATCGGGGATTATCTGTTCGTCCAGAAATATGCCTATGGCTACAGCAAATATTCATTCCCGCTGGCGCTGATCAATTTTGAAGGCCGGGTCATGGAATCCTATCCTGACCGCGGTGATATTGTTGTCTTCCGCAAACCAAAACAGGAACATATTGATTATATCAAACGGGTGATCGGCCTGCCCGGCGATGAAATCCAGATGACCGATGGTGAGCTGTATATCAATGATGAACGCGTGCCCCGCGATTTTGTCGGTATTGAAACGATCAAAGAGGGCAGCGTCCGTCAGGCCTATCAGAAATATATCGAAAGCCTGCCGGATGGCCCGGATCACTATATCTATGAGATCTCCGATGACGAGGCGCTGGATGCAACGCCTAAATTTGTTATCCCTGATGGCTATTTCTTTGCCATGGGCGATAACCGTGATGCCTCGCTTGACAGCCGGGCGGTCAATAGCGTTGGTTTTGTACCCATTGAAAACCTGATTGGCCGGGCGGGCTTTTTCTTTTTCTCGATGGAGCCTGTCAGCCCGGGCTGTGAAAAAACCGGAACATTTGCAACGGTGCGCAGCATCGGCTGTAAGGTTATTAAAATACCGACCCATATTCGCTATAGCCGTGTTTTCCGGCCGGTGCAGAATATGATGGAAGAGGATTAAGACGATTTGCCCGCGAAAGGATGATATGTCAGAGCTTAAAGAAATTGACCTGACGCAGCTTGAAAAACAGATCGGTCATCATTTTAAAAATAAAAGCCTGCTTGAAGAGGCGCTGACCCATCCCAGCATGGATGCCCATTGTCACCAGAGCCATAAGAATTACCAAAGGCTGGAATTTCTGGGCGATCGGGTCCTGGGGCTGGTGATCGCGGACATGCTGCTGCGCTGTTTCAAGACC
>JBNJDW010000123.1:0-5882 GCA_051745265.1 Pseudomonadota bacterium | reverse complement strand
TTATACAGTGTCAGCGTGGACCATATTATCGAGCGCGCCGGATCGGGCCGCATGGGCCAGACCCGGTCAATGGATGCCGATCTTGAGATTTTGCCGGATAAAAATGGAAACCGCGAAACGCTGCAGGTCAATCATATGCGCAATCTGGTCCTGTTGCCCAATGCCGTGCATTTTGATTGTAAAAACCTGTTGAACAGTCTGCAGGAGATTACTGTTTTGCAACAAAGCGGCGCTTTCCGCTGGTCAGTGATGCTGGTTCCGAAACATGATACAAAATCACCTTATGTTTATGTGCCCAGCACAGCCCAGCAAAAGAAATATGGCGTTGGTTTCCGCAGTAAGGCGCCGCAGGAAAATCTGCGTGATGCCCTGGCTGATCTTGGCAAAGCGGTCAGCCGTTTCAATGGCACCAAATACGGCAAAACCTTGAATGCCATGTGCCATGAAATGGCCAATACTGAGAAAAAGACCATTGCCCAGATCCTGCGCGAGCAGGAAAAAACAATGGCCAATGATAATCTGCCCGATGGCCGTGTGCCGTTGAAAGAACATTTCCATCAGGCCCTGTTTGATTACGGGCCGGAAGAAACCAAAGCCAGCTATTGCCGTATTCTTAAATTGGCCAAGGAAGTCAAAACACAAGTCGCTGTTTGTTTCAATATTGCCAGCGAGGCATATGAACGCACCGGGAAAACCGCGGATTTGTGCCGTTTAAGAGATTTCTTTAATTCCAACAAGCTTAAACGCAGCCGTGAAAAACTGGCCGGTATTCCTGAACGTGAACGGGGATCGGTCAATCGTATTTTGCGCGATATTGACCAGTATCATAAAAAAGCGCTCGATCTTTTAAATCCTGAAAATAAAGCCAAACCCCAGCAAGCCAGTCCAAAATCACGCAGTCATCGATATAAAGGCTGGCGTAAACACTGATCTTCGGGCTGTGCGGAACGGCTTTTCCCGCTTTTCTGTTCCTTGTTTGAACATATCTTCTATGGCTTGTCACGGCAGGCATTAAAAAAAATCAATAAATCTGATAAGAATCTATTTGACATAAGTTATGTGGCGGTTTATAGTTTCGTTAATAAAAAATTAATATTTTCATAACGAGTTAAGGAGAGCGCTTATGGCGAAACCAGAAAAAAGCAAACTGCAACAGGCCTTTGATTTTGCAAAAAAGAACAAATGGACAGTGGCCGGTACGGGTGCGGCCTGGATGGTTGGTATTCCGCTGGTACCCGGCGCTGCAGAATTTCTGATTTTTGGTGGCCTTGGCGCGGCAAAGGATTATCAGGATCGGGAAAAAGCAAAACAACAGAAAAAACTGCCTAAGAATCGTAAAGGCAACGGCGGCCCGCCGAGCATTTTTGATCGTTAAAGATTTCGATCAGAAGGGCCTTTATTAAGGCCCTTCTTTTTTTATCCGGCTGTGATAGGCTTTGGCCATGACAGCGCATTCTCCAAATACCATATTGATTACCGGCGCCTCCAGCGGCCTTGGCGCGGCGCTGGCCCGGCATTATGCGGCGCCGGATCGCTGCCTGTACCTGATGGGTCGCAATGCCGCGCGATTAGAGGTCGTGGCCAAAGACTGCACCGCCAAAGGTGCTGTGGTCAAAACAGCGGCGCTGGATATCACCGACCATGTCCAAATGGCCGGCATCATCGAGGACTGGGATGACCAGCGCCCGATTGACTGTGTGA
This sequence comes from Pseudomonadota bacterium, assembly GCA_051745265.1. Taxonomy (GTDB): domain Bacteria; phylum Pseudomonadota; class Alphaproteobacteria; order Micavibrionales; family CSBR16-224; genus JBNJDW01. The sequence continues at coordinate 4,181 of JBNJDW010000123.1, read as the reverse complement.
TTGCCAATGCCGGGGTGTCGGTCGGCAGCGCTGCCGGACTGGAAAGCGCCGATCAGACCCGTGAAGTTTTTAACACCAATATCAATGGCGTGATCAATACTGTTTTGCCGTTATTACCGCGCCTGCAAACCCGTCGGCAGGGTCAGATTGCCCTGATCAGCTCACTTGCCGGATTTCGCGGCCTGCCGGGGGCGCCGGCCTATAGCGCCAGTAAGAATGCTGTCCGCGCCTGGGGTGAGGCGCTGCGTGTTTATCTGGCGCCGCAGAATATCAGGGTCAATGTCATTTGCCCGGGTTTTATCAAAACGCCGCTGACCGATCAGAATCGCTTTGACATGCCGTTATTGATGGACAGTGACAAGGCCGCGGTCAAAATCGCCCGGGGGCTGGCGGCAAATAAGGCACGAATCGCCTTTCCCCGCCGTTTGGCTTTACCGGCCCGGCTGCTCTCCGTTTTACCACTTGCGGTCAGTGACTGGATTGTCTGCCGGCTGCCCAAAAAATAAAATCAATCGTCAAACGGGCCGCGGAACTGTAAACGAATCTTCCAGCCGGTTTCTGTCTGATCGCTGTGCAGGATTTTAACATCCGGTCGCTCCTGACAGAACAGCTCGAATTCCTTGATACCATCGGGATCGGTGCCCTCGATGATCAGTTGATCGCCGGGGTCAAGCGTATCGATCACCTTACGCGCCCGCAGCACCGGCAGCGGGCAGAGCATATAGCGGGCATCAAGAACATATTCAGCCATCAGTCAATAAACCCCTGATCTGTCAGTGTTGAATAAATATCCTCCAACGATAAATCGCCCGGATTATCACTGTGCAGGACAACGACCTTATCGCCGCGCGGGGCGGACAGGGCCGGATCCGATCCGGCGGCAAACAGAACCAGAGACGGGCATCCGGCCATAGCAGTCAGATAGATCGGCCCGCTGTTATTGCCAATGGCGCAGACCGCATCACGGGCCAGCAGGGTAATTTCAAACAGGGTGGTTTTATCGATCAGGTTGATGGCCTCCGGACAGATCCTGCAAATTTTGGCGATGGTTTCGCGTTCAGCGCCGGTGCCCAGAATAACCGGGGTAATGCCGGATTGGACCAGTTTTTGTGCCAGCGCCCCATAACGAATGGCCGGCCAGCGTTTATCCGCCAGCAATGGCGCCGATCCCGGCACCAGCAGGGCGTAGTCTTTGGGAATATAGAAATACGAAACATCGCCTTCCATCCAGTCCCTATCGGGGAAGGGCACATTTTTGATTCCGCCGGTTTTAAGGGTTTCGACATGGCGGTCCCAGATATGTTGCGTTGGTTTGGGATCAGCGTCTTTGCCGCGGCCAAACCAGTTTTTCCTCATTTTCGGCGGTGATAAATGACGGATGGTCCGCGTTCGTTTATTGGCGTGCAGATCATAGACACGGTTAAACCCCTTGGACCATAAGCCGTGAATCAGGCCTATCCACCGGGTGGTTTCATACCATTTATAATCGGGCATTTCCCAGATCTGATCGAAACAGCCAGAATGCTGGGCCAGATCGACAAAGGCTCTGGAGGTCATCAGGGTAATGCGGGCCTGTGCATGATGCTGGTGGATCGCCGCCATTGCCCCGAGGGCCAGAACAAAATCGCTTAGCCCGCCAAGGGCAATGACCAGAATATGGTCGGTATCGCGGTTTGTTTCATCATTGGCCGGGGCGTTCGCGGGCTGTTGTTTTTCTATCGGCATGTCGCTGGTTTTTAAGATTTGGCCCGCAGTTTTGGCGTGTCGTATTCGATATCAACGGCGCTGGGCGATTTTGAGTCCTGATCTTCTGTATTTTCGGTCAGCGCCGGTTCTTTGGCCGGTATGGTCCTTTGTGCTGTTTTATTTAACAGCTCGGCATAGACATCAAGGGTTCTGTGACACATCTGCTCGACGGTGAAATGCTCGCCAATATGGGCCATGCCGCGGGTGGCCAGAATGGCCCGTTCCTTGACGGTCAGGTTCAGGGCTTCATACAGGGCTTTGGAAAATTCGGCGGCATCATCGGTTTTGATCAGCCAGCCGGTTTCATCGCGGATAATCGTTTCCCGCGTGCCGCCGTGATCGGTGGCGATAATCGGGCGGCCCATGGCCTGCGCCTCGATCGGGACGCGGCCAAAGCCTTCGGGCACCAGTGACGGGGCGACAACCACGGTTGAAATCATATAGGCGGCGGGAATATCGCTGCAGTTATCAACGATACGAATCTGTTCGGACAGGCCCTTGGCCTCGATATGGGCGACCAGTTCGTTGTAATAATCCGATTTTTTCCCAGCGGCGCCCAGCATGATGCAGAAAACGTCTTTGTTTTTCAGCGCGGCCAGCGCATCGACCAGATACATATGACCCTTTAAACGGGTCAGGCGGGCCGGCATCAGGATAATCTGCGCGCCTTCGGGGATGCGCCAGTCGGTTGACAGACGGACCAGCCGGTCCGGGGTGACGGAATTGGGGTGGAATCTTTCGACCGGAATGCCGCGATGGATGACGCGGATGCGGGTCGGATTGGTATTATATTCGTTCTCCAGATAATCGGCCAGAAAATGGGAAACGGCGATCACCCGCTCGCCCTTGGCAATGGCGCTGTTATAACGGCGTTTCAGTCCGCCGGAAATCTTGTGCGCGGCATGACAGCTGGTCACAAAACGGGCCGGGGTATCCTTGACCGCTTTGGCGCAGACCCAGGCCGGGGCGCGGCTGCAGGCATGGACGATATCAATATCATGTTCCAGAATCAGATGATGCAGCCGCCGGGCGGTTTGATACATGATCAACGGATTTTTGCTGTGGACCGGCATTTCGATATGGGTGGCGCCATGGCGCTGGAGTTCATAGACCCGCTGCCCGCCATTGGAGACGACGATTGATTGACCACCGGCGGCGACAATGGCGGCGCTGACATCAATGACGCCCTGTTCAACACCGCCGGTATTCAAAGCGGGCAGAACCTGCAAAATTGTCGGGATGCCGCGTTCATCAATATATTTACGGAATGTCAGGCTTTCGCCTTCGGAAATTTTCAGCATTGCATCACCCTTTATCTGTTACACCTTAATTTAGCGGCTTTGGCGGTCAAAGAGCAACGAAAAACTATAATCTTGCCGCCCGGCGCCGCTGTTCTGTGCCCCGGTTTGAAATTCGGGCACTGTTTTCTATATCTTTACTTGACTTAAAACGCCCGTTAGGCAAGATATAGTCTGGATTTCAGACGATAAAAGGACAGGTTCATGGCAATCGCCCAACAGGACAGTAAACAGATCAACATCACCCTTCCCGATGGCAGCAGCCGCAGCTATGACGCGCCGGTGACCGGATTGCAGATCGCGCAGAGCATCGGGTCCGGCCTTGCCAAGGCGGCCGTGGCCGTTCGGCGCGATGGTGAGCTGATTGATCTGACCCGTGAAATCAACAGTGATGCCAAAATCGCCATTGTCACCAAGGACAGTGACGAGGCGCTGGAATTGATCCGCCATGACGCCGCCCATATCATGGCCGAAGCGGTGCAGGAACTGTTCCCGGGCACGCAGGTGACGATTGGTCCGGCGATTGAACATGGTTTTTATTACGATTTCGCCCGCGATGAACCGTTTTCGACCGATGATCTGGAAGTGATCGAAAAGAAAATGCGCGAAATTGTCGCCCGCGATGAGCGTTTTACCCGCGAAGAATGGGATCGCAATGAGGCGATTGAGAAATTCACCGCCATGGGTGAGAAATACAAGGCTGAGCTGATCCGCGATTTGCCCGAGGATGAGGTGATCAGCGTTTACCGTCAGGGTGACTGGTTTGATCTGTGCCGCGGCCCGCATCTGCCCTCGACCAAATCAATCGGTACGTCCTTTAAACTGATGAAGGTTGCCGGGGCCTATTGGCGCGGTGACAGCAATAATGAAATGCTCCACCGGATTTACGGCACCGCCTGGCGCAATGATAAGGAGCTGAAAGCCTACTTGCATATGATCGAGGAAGCGGAAAAGCGCGATCACCGCAAACTGGGCCGCGAGATGGATCTGTTCCATTTGCAGGAAGAGGCGCAAGGCTCGGTCTTTTGGCATGACAAAGGCTATACAATCTGGCGCGAGCTGGAAACCTATATCCGCGGGCGGTTGCAGCAGCAGGACTATCAGGAGGTCAAAACCCCGCAATTGATGGATGTTAAA
>JBNJDW010000122.1:0-5892 GCA_051745265.1 Pseudomonadota bacterium | reverse complement strand
CTGACCTTGGATTTTACATCCATGTTACTCTGAGCCTGAGGCATAAGCGTCAAAGCCCCGCCGATCAAAAGTACTGACATTGCCAAAGCAAAAAAGCTTTTCATTGCAAATATCCTCATGGTTCTATCTGTATAAACCAACAGTTCAACCAGAGAATAAGTTCGAGCCTGACGGCTATTTCATCCGATGACCGACACCGAAAAAGCGCTTAAACAGATAATGCGAGGGCAGGTAGACAATAATCATCAACGTCACCCACATCCCGGCCAGATAAAGCGGTAAAGGCATTTCCGGTATAAAATCAGGCCGCACGACCCAGTTTATATTCTCACCCTCGGGTACGAAAATCCGCGTGACCGGCAGAACGATGGCCGCCACCCCCATCTGGTATTTCAGGGCCCGCGGGTCATAACCGTATTTCCACAGCATATAAATAATAACGGCCGGCATTGGAAAATGAAACAATGATAACAATCGCAGCCATAAGGCAATCGTTTCATCAAACATATAATCGGCAATGGTAAACAGATGACCGCCGGAGAAAAAACCAAGCATCCAGATAATTTCCAGCAAAAGAACAGAGATCGCCATCATACTGGCCAGCAACCGATTACCCATCCACAAGGCCGGAACCATGACGATCATGGCAATATCTGAAAACCATAGCAGATTACTGGGGCCATATTGATGCCAATAGATCGGTACGATCACAACGACCATCAGTGTATAGGACAGTTTAATCCATAACGGTATCGGATCTGTTTTGGGTGAGGTGATATTTTTCATCTATGGTGTCATAACAACTTTGATACAGGACTCTTGTTTCCCATGAAATTTTTTATACATATCAGGACCCTCTTCCAATGTGCCGCGATGGGTAATGATATATGAGGGATCAACCTTACCCTGTTCAATCAGATCCAGCAAGGGACGCATATAACGATGCATATGGGTCTGTCCGGATTTAATGGTCAGACCCTTGTTCATAATCGTGCCAAGTGGCAAAAGCCCGCCGCTTAGATAGACGCCCGGGATAGATATTGTACCGCCTTTGCGGCAACACTGCACCGCTTCGCGTATAACGCGGGGGGGATCCTGAAACAAATGGGTTGCCAGATAAACTTTTTCTCTGATCCGATCCAAAGCTGTCGTGCCGTGGGATTCGGCCCCGACGGCATCAATACAGCGATCCGGGCCACGGCCCTTGGTCATATCCTGCAGGCGTTCATATACATTTTCAGAACAAAAATTTATCACTTCCGCTTTACCTTGTTCTTCGGCAAGATTCAGGCGATCGGATATGTAATCTATGGCAATCACGCGACCCGCGCCCAGCATCCACGCGCTTTTGATACAAAACTGCCCAACGGGGCCGCAGCCCCAGACCGCAACCGTATCACCATTTTCAATTTCAGCATTTTCTGCGGCCATATATCCGGTGGGGAACACATCGGATAACAAAAGCACCTGTTCATCGCTCAGATCAGATTCAACTTTGAGCGGCCCGATATTGGCATAGGGCACCCGGACATATTCGGCCTGACCCCCGGGAAAGCCCCCCATCATATGCGAATAGCCAAATAAAGCGGCCGGTGAATGGCCCATGATTTTGGCGACTTTTGCTGCATTGGGATTTGATTCATCGCATAAAGACCACAGATCTTTCTTACAAAAAAAACAGTCGCCGCATGAAATTGTAAAGGGCACAACAACCCGGTCCCCCTGCGCCAGATCCGTAATATCACGTCCGGTTTCGACTACCTCACCCATAAATTCATGGCCCAGGATATCGCCGTCTTCCATTGTCGGCACCATACCGTCATAGATATGCAGATCCGAACCGCAGATCGCTGTTGCGGTTATTTTCAAAATCACATCATCATCATAAACAAGCTTGGGATCAGCAACACTGTCGCAGCGAATATCATTTTTTCCATGCCAGACAAGTGCACGCATTTTCTACTGACCTTTGTTGATAAATTCAGTTCACCAACGTGAAGGCCGCATCAAGGTTCCGAAAATACATTCAGCCGGCAGCGCTTTGAAACTGTGACAGCAATTGCCGCTGCGCTTCGGTAAAGGCGGCTTTGAAGGCGTCATGGATACCGGCAACCGTATCTGTTTTCGCCTGCTGATGGGCGGTAACTGAAAATTTCCGCCGCAAACCATCCTGACCGCGAGAGGTTAACAAGAAATCCATACGTATATGAATTTCCGGTGCCGCTGTTGGATTATCGGCGGAATACACGGCTTCAAAATCACTGATCCGGGTCTTTAAAAAGTAATCCGGGCGTATTTCAGTATCCTCACGCGTCACCGCATCAAACACATCTGCATCGGACAGTGTATCGACAAGCGCGTTTTGCACAATCAAAGGCAGGAAATCAACCCAGCGCGTCGCGGCATAATAATCCGGCTGACCCGTTGTATTGACCAGTGCCACCCGAAAGCTGTCCAGCGCTGCATCCGCGGTGGGATACTGCACGACCAAATGCCCTGACATCTCGACAGATTGAGCATCCGGCGCATTTCGGTCCACCGGATAGAGCATCAGCATTTGTCCCTGCCCGCGATCGACCGGTTTAAAACTACAGGCTGAAGACAACAGCATCAGAAAGATCAATAAAACATGTTTCATTCGCGGAGCTCATAGCCTTGATGTTTGGACCGGCGCAGCAAAAGCGAGGGATCTTCCCGCAATGTTTTGGCCAGCAGTTTATATTCGCGCAAAGTGATTTTAGCCTCAATCAGGGCCCCATCAAGATTGCGCAGAATATCATCGACATTCTCCTGATTGGTCTCGGCCATGATATCATCCAGACTATCGAGAATAGAGGACAGGGTTTCAAGGTTCCGGTCACTGAGCATAAGGTTAATACGATCACCGACATTGGAAATCTTACCCAGAATTTCGGGCGCGCTGGTCAGTGCCGCATGCAGATCAGAAGGCTGCGATGGAATTTCAAGATACCCCCCCGTTTCATCCGGATATAAATAGACCGGCGGTTGATCGGGCCGTGTGTTTTGCAAAAAGATATACGAGGTACCGGTAATGCCCTGTAAACGGACAGAGGCCACTGTATCCTCACGGATCGGTGCTGTTTTCTCGATATCGACCAGCACTTCAATCCGATCGCTTTGATAGGAATGAAAACCTATTGTCGCAACAGACCCGACATCAATCCCCTTATAGGTCACCCGTGATCCTTCGGCCAGACCGGAAACGGCCCCATCAAAATAAATGACATAGCGGAAATATTTATCCGACTCATCGGGCAGGATAAAGATCGACAGGAAATAGACAAAACCGGCGGTGACCAATAAAAAGAAAATCCCGATTCTGAAATAATATTTATCTGTTTCCATTATCAGCCTGCTTTCCCGCTTTTGCCTTGTTGAACAGCACGCGCCCGTTCACCGTGAAAATAATCCTGCATCCAGGGATGTTTGCTTTTCAGGTGATCTTCCAGCCGGCCCAGCTTAATTTTTTTATCAACCAAGACAGCGATACGATCACAAACCGCATACAGACTATCAAGATCATGCGTAATCATAAAGACAGAAATGCCCAGCGCATCGACAAGATCGCGCAGCAAATGGTCAAACTTGGCAGCGGCAATCGGGTCAAGACCCGAGGTCGGCTCATCCAGAAACAGAATTTTCGGATCAAGCGCCAGAGCCCGCGCCAGTGACGCCCGTTTGACCATACCGCCCGACAGCTCGGACGGATATTTATGCGCCGCCTCCGGCCCCAGACCGACCATCGACATTTTCATCATTGAAATCTGTTTGATCATACGATCCGGCAGGGCCGTATGTTCCGAAAGCTGGAAAGAGATGTTTTCAAGCACGGTCCGGTTTGAAAACAGCGCCCCGTTCTGAAATAAAACACCCCATATTTTTTGCATTTCCAGGAATTCTGACGGCGACAACGAGGTGATGTCTGTGCCTTCAACCTCGATCCGGCCTGCCGTTGGTTTCAAAAGGCCGATAATCGAATTCATCAAAACCGATTTACCGCTGCCCGAACCGCCGACAACGCCGACAATTTCTTTGGGAAATATCTCAAAATCCAGCCCGTCATGGACAACATGATCCCCGAACTGGTTGACTATATCTATGGCCCGGATCAAGGGTTCCATTAAACCCCCATCTTGGTATACAGAATTGAAAACAACGCATCGGCGATGATGACCAGAAAGATCGACTGCACCACAGCCGCGGTTGTATGCCGTCCGACATCTTCGGCTGAATTACGCACCTGAAGCCCCTGCATACAGCCAATCATACCAATGATCATGGCAAAAACCGGTGCCTTGATCATACCGGTCCAGAAATGCGCCGGCGTTATCACATCCCCCAGTCGGGAGATAAATTGCGCCTGAGTGATATTCATTTCATAAGCGGCGTATACATATATACCAAACAGACCGACAATATTGGCGATAAAGGTCAAAATCGGCAGCGCAATAACAATGGCCATTAAACGGGGCAAGATCAGGGCATTAAACGGCGAGACCCCCATGGTCCGCAAGGCATCAATTTCCTGATTAAGCTGCATGGTCCCGAGCTGCGCTGCAAAAGCACTGCCGGTACGCCCGGCGACCATAATGGCGGTCAGTAAAACGCCCATCTCACGCAGAATAGAAATCGTCACCAGATCAATGGTATAGATCGAGGCGCCAAAGTTACGCAGCTGCGTTGCCCCCTGATAGCCCATAACCAGCGCAATCGAAAAAGCCATCAGCATCACCACCGGCAGGGCTTTGTACCCAATTTCATTGATATGAAAGACGACGCTGCGAAACCGCAATTTATCCCGCGCCAGCAGGATACCGGCACCCGACATCACCAATTCCCCGGTCAGCGAGATAATATGCCCGGAATTTTTCAGCCCCGTCATCATTTTCTGACCAAACCCGGCGGTCATTTCAGATACAGAACTCTGTTTCCGCTGCTCTATGGCCTGATCCGAATGTGAGTCTTCCAGATCTTCGGCCAGTTTACACATCTGGCGCTGGGTTTTTGAGAAATTCTTCAGGGTGATCTTAAAGCCCCGGTCACGCAGGTCCTTTATGTACCAGGCGGCTGAGGTATCAAAATGATCCAGATTCCGGCCATCAAAAGTGACCGCCTGCAGCGGCCGCAGGACACGCTGCAGCATGTCTTCGATTTCGGCCAGTGTCGTCACGCCCCAGACGCCGCGCAAATATAGAACAGAAGCGTCCTCGCCCTTAGCATCGCTTTCAAAATAGGGCGTACCGGTCATACCGTCTCCTATATCTTTTCATCCACCTTGATCGATTGGGTCTTGCGGATATGCGCGTAGTTCAAAATGGCGACAAAGAAACTGCCCCCGACAAGGTTACCGATAATCGCATAAAACAGCGTATGGCCGGTGGCCGCAACGGTAATACTGTCGGTCATCAACAGCGCGGCAAATAATTCCGCAGACCCGGCGATAGAGTGGTGCAACCCGCCAATACCAATCAGGAATGTTACAATATAAATCCCCAGAATCTGGGCGCTTGACGTTGCCATGGACAAAATCAACCAGCTGCCCAGCGCCATCAGCCAGCCGGCCAGCATCGCGCTGATAAAGGTTTCAAAACCGCTGAAACCGACCAGATGTTCGGCAACATAGGCATAGCCATGTTCCGCCTGAATAACCGGTTCGGCAAAATTAAGCAGAATGGCACTGGCCGCCGTGCCGACAAGGTTACCGACCAGAACGATAATCCACAGGCGCAGCAGTTTTGTCAGGCTGCACATCTTATCCAGATAGGGATAAACCGCCAGCGCCGTATGTTCGGTAAACAGCTCGGTCCGGGACATGATACAAATAATAAAACCGAGCGGATAGACCACGGCCATCGCCAGTCGTTTAATGCC
>JBNJDW010000121.1:0-5893 GCA_051745265.1 Pseudomonadota bacterium | reverse complement strand
GATGAACATCATGTCTGATCAAAACCCAAAAAAAAAACGCATCATTCTGGCCGCCGGTGCCGCCTGCGGCCAGAATGATGCGTGTTTTTTTTGGGTTTTGATCAGACATGATGTTCATCTCCTGAAGAATAGGATTTCGGGGACAGGGTCACTTTGCGCTGCAGGGTTTCCGGGCGTTTTTTGGTCAAGGCCAGAATTAACCCCATGCCAAAGCCAAGCGCCAGCAGGGAGGAGCCGCCATAGCTGATAAAGGGCAGGGTCATGCCCTTGGCCGGCAGTAATTGCAGGGAGGAGCCCATATGGATCAGTGTCTGGACGGCAAACTGGGTCAAAAGCCCGCCGGTGGCCAGCACAACAAAAAGATTGCCCGAGGAAATCACCCGCATCATGCTGCGGGTAATAATAAAACCAAACAGGAGGATCAAAAACAGGGTAAACAAAAGCCCGAATTCTTCACCGGCAACGGCAAAAATGAAATCGGAATGGCTGTCAGGCAGGCTCATTTTAATTTGTCCATGGGCAGGGCCGGTACCAAACAGCCCGCCATTGGCAAAAGAATCCAGTGATTGATTAACCTGATAATTATCGCCCCCTGCCGGATTTAGAAAACGGTCAATACGGCTGGCAATATGAGGAAAGCTGAGATAGGCCATAACAACAGCCCCAAGACCAATCCCCGCCAGCAGGGCAAACCAGGCCAGCGGCAGGCCGCTTAGGAATAACTGCACGCCCCAGATACAGACGATGACAAAGGACATGCCAAAATCAGGCTGCAGCATTAACAGGCCAACCGTGACAATCAATAAAACCGTGGCGGCTGTCAGGCCGGGGAAATCGCGCTGGTCACGCTGCTGGGCAATCAGCCAGGCGGCAACCACCGCAAAGCTTGGTTTTAAAAATTCGGAAGGTTGCAAGGACAGGCCAAACAGATAAATCCAGCGGGTGGCGCCTTTGATTTCTTCACCAAATAACAAGGTACAGACGACCAGCGCCAAAGCGCAGCCAAAGGCCAGAATACTCACCCGGCGAATTAAATGCAGCGGCAGAAAGGACAGGGTCAAAATCGCCAGCACGGTGGGGATCAGGAAGATAATATGACGGATGACAAAATGAAACGGGTCAAGGCTGATCCGTTCGGCCACCGCCGGGCTGGCGCTGGAAACCAGCAGCAACCCCGCCAGAATAAGCAGCATGACAGAGCCCAGCACCTTGCGATCAATGGTCCACCACCATTGGCCGAAAATAGACTGATCTGTGCGACTGATTTCCATGCTCATGAGGATGTGGCTTCTTTAACAGGTGGCAGATAGGCCGGCAGATGATCGACGCATTCGGCAAAGACCTGCCCGCGTTGTTCAAAACTGATGAACTGGTCAAAACTGGAACAGGCAGGAGACAGCAGTATAACGGCATGTTCAATCAGCCCGTCCTTTATATCCTGACTGGCTTTTTCATAAGCTTCATAAATGGCGTTATGCATGATCTGACAATCCATATGCGGCACATTCTGATGGTTGAGCCAGTCGGCCATATCTTTTGCCGCTTCGCCAATCAGGAAGGCATGGCAGATACGGTCGATATATTTATCGCATTCGGGATAGGCTTTGCCTTTGGCTTTGCCGCCGGCAATCCAGTAAATATTCTGATAGGTGCCAAGCGCCTTTGAGGCGGCTTCGTCATTGGTCGCCTTGCTGTCATTGATAAAGGTAATGTTATCAAGCTGCCGGGTGATATGTTGACGATGCGGCAGCCCCGGAAAGCTGTGCAGGCCGCGGGTAATACTGTCGACGGACAGGCCCAGTTGGCGGCAGGCGGCATAGGCGGCCATGCAGTTCTGGTGATTATGGGTGCCTTTTAAGGTCAGCAGGTCTGATAGATCAATAGTGCTTGTCTTATCGTGTAGTATTTTGTCTTTGGTATAGATATTGGCCTTGCCTTCATTGGCGATGGTGGTTACATCGCGGTTTTTAAGATTTTGGGCAATCTCCCGGCAGTGCGGATCATCAATCGAAATAATCGCCGTGCCCTGGCCGCGTAGGATACGTTTTTTACAGGCGATATATCCGTCAAGATCGCCATGGCGGTCCAGATGATCCGGGGTGATGTTCAGCAATACGGCAATATCCGGGCTGAAATCGGGGCAGATGTCGAGTTGGAAGGATGAAATCTCCAGCACATAAACGCCGTCTTCGGACAGCATATCAAGCCCCAGCGCCGGTGGCCCCAGATTACCGCCAATGGCGTTTTCAAAACCGGTCTCATTCAGAATATGGCCGATCAGGGCGGTGGTCGTTGATTTGCCATTGGTCCCGGTAATGCCGATTTTTTTGATATTCGGCGTGGCCCGGCCCAGCAATTCAATATCGCTGAGAATTTCAATATTAAGGCCGCGCGCGGTGTTGACCACCGGATGCGGCGCCGGATGGGTCAGCGGCACGCCGGGGGCCAGCACCAGACAGGCTGTGTCCGGTTGCATGTCAGATGTCAGATCAACAGCCTCTGCGCCAAGTTTTGTGGCGGCATCACGTTTTTCAGGATCATCATCCCAGATATGGACGGTCACTCCGGCCGCCCGCAAGGCTTTGACAGTAGCCATGCCCGACAGACCAAGGCCAAAGACCGCAACGGGGCGGTGGCCGAACTCTGTTTTTAAGGATGACAGGTCAATCATGGTTTTGCCTTATAGAGGTTTATCTTAGTTTCAACGTTGCCAGACCAATCAGCGCGAAAATAATCGACAGGATCCAGAAACGGACGACGACGGTGGTCTCGGGCCAGCCTTTTTGTTCAAAATGGTGGTGCAATGGCGCCATGGCAAATATTCGTTTACCGGTCATTTTATAATAGCCGACCTGCAGGATAACCGACAGGGTCTCGAGCACGAAAATCCCGCCGACAATCGCCAGCACGATTTCATGTTTGGTAATGACACTCATAATCCCAAGCGCGCCGCCCATGGCAAGGGATCCGGTATCGCCCATAAAGACTTTGGCCGGTGGGGCGTTGTACCATAAAAAGCCGAGCCCGGCCCCGATCAACGCGCCGCAGAATACCGAAAGCTCCCCCGTGTCCGGTATATGGTGGATTTGCAGATAATTTGAGAAAACAACATTACCGACCAGATAACAGATCAACCCGAAACATCCGGCGGTGATCATAATCGGCCCGATGGCCAGCCCGTCCAGCCCGTCGGTCAGATTGACCGCATTGGCCGCGCCGACAATGACCAACAGGCCAAAGGGAATAAAAAACCAGCCCAGATTCAGCAGGAAGTCTTTAAAGAACGGGAAGGCCAGCTGTGTGGATAAGGGATCGGGCAACAGACGGCTGACGGCAAAAACGGCAACCCCGGCGATCAGAGCCTCCAGTGTCAGGCGCAGTTTTCCGGGCAGGCCGATATGGGAGCTGCCGGTCAGTTTCATATAATCATCGACAAAGCCGATCATACCGAACCCCAGAAAAACAGCGATGGTGATCCAGTAATACAGATTGGTCAGATCAACCCAAAGCAGGGTCGAAATCAGCACGGTAAAGATAATCATCAGCCCGCCCATGGTCGGCGTGCCCTGTTTTTTCAAATGTGTTTGCGGCCCGTCCGCGCGGATTGGTTGGCCGGTACCCTGTTTTGATTTTAACCAGCGGATGACCAGCGGCCCTAACAGAAAGCTTAAGATCAGCGCCGTCATCGTCGCCCCGCCGGCCCGAAAGGTCAGATAGCGGAAGACATTAAAAAATTGAATTTCATCGCCTAGCGGCGCAATCAGATTATACAGCATGAAAAAAGAACCTTTGGTTAGCTGTTTTGTGTGAAAGAGCCGGTGTCACGCGACCACTTGCCCGGTATTGGTTTTACGAAGGCCTTGCAGCGCTTCGACGACATAAGCCATTTTACTGCCCAATGAGCCCTTAACTAGAATAACATCACCCGGTTTGACCGCCTCGGTCACAGCCTCGCAAAGCGTAAAGCTGTCTTGCGCATGACCGCCGCGCCAGGGTTCGGGCAGGGTGTTATACAGTGCCTCCATCTGCGGGCCGCAGGTGAAGACCAGATCAGCCTTGGCAATCAAAAGCGGATTGGCAAGATCGGCATGCATTTTAGGACCGCTGGGGCCAAGCTCCATCATATCGCCCAGAACAGCAATACGGCGGCCTTCGGCCTTGGGCTCATACAGTTCGAGGACTCTGAACGCCGCCTTCATGGCTTCGGGATTGGCATTATAGCTTTCATCAATCAGGGTGACGGGCGGCGCATCGGGATCAATGGTAATGGTGCTGCATTGGCCGCGGCCTTCGATCGGTTCGGCCTTGGTCAGGGTTTTGGCGGCATGATGCACATCAAGCCCGGCCAGCTTTGTCGTCAGCAATACGGCCAGCGCGTTCAATGCAATATGTTTGCCCGGAATAGACAGGCGGAATTTGACTTTATCACCCATGATATTGGCGGTGACTTTGCTTTCCCCGGCGGACAGTTTCAGATCGGTGATCCGGGCATCGGCGCTGTCATCATCGCCAAAACTGTAAATTTTATCGAGTCCGGCGTTTTCGGCAGCTTTGCGTAAGGTCAGGTAATGGGGGTTATCGGCGGGCAGGATCAGCATACCGTCACCGGTCATGCCGTCAACAATTTCAGCCTTGGCCCGGGCGATATCCTGTTCGGTTGCAAAATGTTCAATATGGGCCGGCAGGATCGTGGTGATAATGGCAATATCAGGGCGGACCATATTGGTCAGCTTACGGATTTCCCCGGCATGGTTCATACCCATTTCAAAAACGCCATAAACGGTATCTTCGGGCATCCGTGCCAATGTCAGCGGCACGCCCCAGTGATTGTTATAGCTTTTGACGCTGGTATGCGTGTCACCAAATTCGGTCAGAACAATGCCCAGCATTTCTTTGGTGCCGGTTTTACCGGCAGAACCGGTGACCCCGATCCGCAAGGCCTGTGACCGTTCGCGCGCGGCATGGGCCAGTTGCTCCAAAGCCTGCAGGGTGTCATTGACCTGAATAAGGGCATGATCGGACAGATCGTCAAAATCCATCGCCCCCTTTTGCACCAGCGCGGCGCTGGCCCCGGCGGCAAAGGCTTGTTCAAGATGCTGATGCCCGTCGCCGATATCTCCCTTAAGGGCGACAAACAGATCACCCGGTTTCAGGGTGCGGCTGTCGATTGAAATGCCAAAGACCGAGGTGCTCTGCGCACTGCTGCCCTGCGTGATCGAGATAATATCTTCTGTCGTCCAAAGGAGCGTTTGCGGTGCGGTCATGGTGTTTCTCCAACAGTATTCAGAATGCTGCGGGCGATTTGGGCATCGTCAAAGGGCAGGGTTTCGGTGCCGATAATCTGGCCGCGCTCATGCCCTTTGCCCGCAATGACCAGAATATCACCTTTTTCCAGACTGGCAATCCCGTGGCTGATGGCTTTTTTACGATCACCGATTTCAATCGCATGCGGGCAGGCGGTTTTAACATCGGCGCGGATCGCGGCGGGGTCTTCGGTGCGTGGATTATCATCCGTCAGAATGGCCTCATCCGCAAGGCGTTCGGCAATCTCGCCCATCAAGGGCCGTTTGCCGGTATCACGGTCACCGCCGCAGCCGAAAATCAGCCGCAATTTACCTTCAGCATGGGGGCGCAGCGCGTTTAAAATATTCTCAAGCCCATCGGGTGTATGGGCGTAATCAACATAGACCGCCGCCCCGTTGGGATGAATACCGACCCGTTCCATCCGGCCACGGACGCCTTGCAGATGTTCCAGCCAGGTGATGGCTTCAATGGGGCGCAAGGTCACTTCCTTAAGGCTGCCGATGACAAGGCCAAGGGCGCAGAGGGCATTAAAAGCCTGAAATTCACCGACCAGGGGCAGGGCGACATCAAATGCCTCGCCCATGATCCG
>JBNJDW010000120.1:0-5920 GCA_051745265.1 Pseudomonadota bacterium | reverse complement strand
ACAATGTCAGCACAATATAGAAAAAACCGCCGGCAAGCCGTGTCAGGCCCTCGTGAATGCCACGGAAACCAGCATGTACACGCAGTAAAAAGGCCAGCCCCAAGCCCAGCAAAGGCGCAAACACCGCCGTATTGACAACGGCCACAATGATTATAGCTGCCATTGCCAGTATAGAGGAGGTTATAAAAATATGATTCTTATCTTTGGTCAGCACCATACGCGACCATTCATACAAAGAAATCCCCGCCAGCAAAGCGATAAAGGCTGTAAAGGCCCATTTACCGGCAAAGATCATACCGATGGTCACAGCAACAATCACCACGCCTGAAAGCAGCCGGGTTAAAAGCTTGCCTTTTTCAGGCCTGGGGCTTTTATCTTCCTTCGTTGCGCGTAGCTTGTTTTTTGATATCATTTTTTGAGCCTCCTGACAGAGCGCCAAATCTACGTTCGCGCCCATTAAAGAATTCTACAGCCGCATCAAAATCCGCTTCTGAGAAATCAGGCCATAGCACTGGCGTAAAGTATATTTCAGAATACGCCAATTGCCACATCAAAAAATTACTGAGCCGATATTCGCCGCTGGTGCGGATGACGAGATCCGGGTCAGGGTAACGGGCCGTCATCAAAGCCCCCTGGAAAGCAGTTTCATCAATATTTTCAGGAGAAAGCGTGCCCTCATTAACCTTTTGAGCAAGCGTGCGGGCCGCATTGACAATGTCATTACGACCACCATAGCTTAGCGCAATAATCAGAACCATATCTTCGTTTTCGGCGGTCACCTCTTCGACCTGATTAATCATATCGCGAATATCAGAATCGAGCCGCTCCCGTTCGCCGATGACCTCTAACCGGATGCCGCTTTTTTTTATCTCAGCGGTTTCGCGCTTCATATAAAAACGCAGAAGATTCATCAGGCCGGAAACCTCTTCCTCCGGACGCTTCCAGTTCTCAGAAGAAAAAGCGAACAAAGTCAGGTATTTAACGCCGCGTTCTTTCGCTGTCTCAACACAGTTTTTTACGGCCTCGGCACCGCGGCGGTGCCCTTCAACCCGTGGCATATTACGCGCCGTTGCCCAGCGGCCATTACCATCCATAATGATGGCAACATGCTCTGGTACAGGCGGGGATATAGACGATGTGTCGACCAACGAACCGGCTCTCTTTTTATAATCTAAACCTGTTTGATTTCTTTTTCTTTGTGCTCATACATTTCATCAACAGTTTTGATCATGCGGTCGGTCAGTTTCTGAACTTTATCTTCATAGATTTTTTGATCATCTTCAGAAATATCGCCATCATTCTTAAGCTTTTTAACCGTCTGCATACCATCCTGGCGGACATTACGAATAGAAATACGCGCCTGTTCTGAATATTTTCCGGCAATTTTAGCAAGCTCAACCCGGCGTTCTTCGGTCAGATCCGGCAAAGGAATGCGAATTAACTGCCCGTCCGGCTGCGGATTAAGGCCAAGGCCGGCATTGCTGATGGCTTTTTGCACAGGATTGACCATAGATTTATCCCAAACCTGTACCGTCAATAACCGTGCTTCAGGCACACCAACCGTTCCAACCTGATTTAAAGGCATATAAGCGCCATAGGCCTCGACCTGAATATGATCAACAAGCCCTGTTGAGGCCCGCCCCGTACGCAAACCCTGAAAGTCTTCTTTGAGCACTTCAATCGCGCCATCCATCCGGCGTTCCAGATCTTTCATATCAAGTTCAGCCATTTTGCATCTCCTGTACAGTCAGTTCATTTTCTTGTAGGGGGCCAATAGTATCGGTGACCAAGGTATACTTACCCTTTTTATTGACAACATCCCCGAAACTTCCGGCTTCGGTTATTGAAAAAACCACAACAGGAATACAGCTGTCACGGGCCAGTGAAATGGCCGAGGCATCCATAACCTTCAGATCTTTGGACAAGACATCCATATAAGTCAGCTGTTCATAACGTTCCGCTGTCGGGTCTGTCATCGGGTCAGACGTATAGACGCCATCAACCTTGGTTCCTTTTAAAATAACGTCACAATCCATTTCGGAAGCGCGGAGGGTTGCGGCCGTATCTGTTGTGAAAAACGGATTACCGGTGCCGGCCGCAAAGATAACCACACGGCCTTTATCCATATGGCGCAGCGCCCGGCGGCGAATATAAGGTTCACACACACTCGACATCGGGATTGCCGATTGAACGCGGCAGTCAATATCTTCGCTTTCAAGCGCGTTCTGCATAGCAAGGCAATTAATCACAGTGGCCAGCATGCCCATATAATCAGCCGTGGCCCGATCCATACCTTTGGAGGCCCCGGATACGCCGCGGAAAATATTCCCCGCGCCGATAACAATGCAGATCTGCACGCCTTGTTTTGCGACTTCGCCAATATCTTTTGCAATCTGTTTTACGGTTGAGGGGGACAGGCCGTATTCGCCTTTTCCCATCAAAGCCTCACCGGACAGTTTCAACAAAACACGTTTATAGGCAGAGTCGGACATCAGAAAAACTTCCCGAAAATATTGAAAAAAAAGGGGGTAGCAAAGCCACCCCCCTGTATTCTGTTTAACCAGCCATTGCTGCAACTTCAGCAGCGAAATCGCCCTCTTCTTTTTCGACGCCTTCGCCGAGTTCAAAGCGGACATAGCCAGCCAGCGTAACATCGCCGCCGACATCCTTAGAGGCATTTTCGAGCACTTGCGATACCTTGTTTTCACCATCGATAACGTAAGTCTGCTCCATCAGGACAACCTGTTCGTAATATTTACGAAGGCGGCCTTCCATCATTTTCTGGATAATCTCTTCAGGTTTGCCGCTTGCTCTGGCTTGTTCGGCCAGCACATCACGTTCGCGCTCAAGCTTCGCGGAATCAACATCAGCAATGTTCAATGCTTCGGGACGGGCCGCGGCCACATGCATGGCAATCTGTTTGCCAAGCTGCTCAAGCTTTTCAGCATCACCGGATGATTGCAGCGCAACCAGAACACCGATTTTACCAAGACCGTCTTTCAGGGCACCGTGAACATACTGGGCAACGACGCCTTCAGACACTTCAACGAAAGCCACACGGCGAAGCTTCATATTCTCGCCAATGGTGGCAATTAAATCTGTAATCTGATCGGCAACAGTTTTACCGTCCATTTCCGCATTGTTCAAAGCGTCAATATCTTCAATACCGTTTTCAAGAACGAATACAGCCAGTTTTTCAAGGAAAGCCTGAAATTTCTCGTTACGGGCAACAAAGTCGGTTTCGGCATTCAGCTCAACAACCGCGCCTTTATTCCCTTTTGTTGCAACGGCGACAAGACCTTCTGCAGCTACGCGGCCAGATTTTTTCGCCGCGGCTGACAGGCCTTTTTTACGAAGCCAGTCTACGGCAGCGTCAACATTGCCGTCATTTTCATTTAATGCTTTTTTGCAGTCCATCATGCCTGCACCGGTTTGTGCGCGCAGGTCTTTAACCATGCTTGCTGTAATTTCAGCCATTTCAAAGTCTCTTTCTTTTTAAGTTAAACGACACGTTTCTAAAAACGCAGCTTCTCTCATCCTTACGAGTTTGCTGCTGCTTTTTTCTCGGCTTTCACTTCGTCTTCTTTTGCCTGATCTTCCTTGGATTTAGCTGTCTTTGCTTTGGAAGCCTCTTTATCCGCGGCAACAACCTTTTCTACAGGCGGCTCGGCACTTTCACCGGCATCAATACCGGCAGATCCGACTTCAGCCTGCAGACCGTCAAGGATAGAATCAACAAACAGATCGCAATATACTGAAATCGCGCGGGTTGCATCATCATTGCCCGGGACCGGGTAATCAATACCATCGGGGTTTGAATTGGTATCGAGGACCGCAAAAACCGGAATACCCAGGTTACGGGCTTCAGAAATTGCCAGGGCTTCTTTATTGGTATCGATAATCAGAATCGCATCCGGCAGACCGCCCATATCTTTAATACCGCCCAGCGCCTGTTCCAGCTTGTCCATTTCACGGCTTAACTGCAGCTGCTCTTTCTTGGTGAACTTCTCAGCTTTTTCCTGATCTGACAGCAGCGCTTCAAGATCGCGCAGACGTTTGATTGAATTGGAAATTGTTTTCCAGTTGGTCAGCATGCCACCGAGCCAACGGTGATTGACGTAGTACTGGCCGCTGCGTTCTGCCGCTTCACGAATTTTATCAGCTGCCTGACGTTTGGTACCGACAAACAGAACCCGGCCACCACCGGCAACGATATCGCGCATGGCATGCAGTGCCTGATGCAGCATCGGCACGGTTTGTTCCAGATCCAGAATATGGATATTATTCCGCGAACCGAAAATAAACGGTTTCATTTTAGGGTTCCAACGGCGGGTCGTGTGACCAAAGTGAACACCAGCTTCCAAAAGCTGACGCATTGTGAATTTTGGCATAGTCATGAGTGAATTTCTCCTTTTATCCGGTTATGCCTCTGCAGATTCGTAAAGTCCGATCATTCGGACACCGGCGCGGCAGACCACCATTGTATATGTGCGGCCAACCCTTAATCTGCATGTGTATTTTTCTAACCCAACAATACCATATCATTGAGCTTGTGCGTGTTTTACAGGGATTCCGGGCAAATTGCAAGCCCTGACAGGAAAATATATCACAAAGCCATTTGAAAACAATTAATGCCCATAAGACCGGCTTTGGAAATCCCTATGAAATCGGTTTTTCCGTTATTGACACCAGGTCCTAATTTCCGTATAAAAATAACATAATATCAAAAAGGTTTGGCATGGCTAAAATTAAAACAAACGCTACCCCTCCAAATTGGGCGACAGACATTCCGGCGGCTTCAAACAGTTACCGGCTTAAAATCGGAAAGCCGACACCGGGCGAAGAAGATGTCATGTCACAATGGAATGACCTTGATGCCAGTGACAAGATCGACTTTTTCTATAAATTCTGCGCACGAGGAACACTCTGGCTTATTTTTACAGCCCTGCATAAAAGCCCGGGGCTGTTAAATTATGACTGTGGGGAGCCCCTTCACACCGCACTAAGGAACCAACAAAAGGATGCTGTTTTACTTTTATCCGCCTGTGGCGCTGATCTGGATGCTGCAAGCGGCCTTGCCCTGCGTATTGCCGCCAGCCAAAAAGATACTGACATGATGCTGCTTTTGACTGAACTCGGGGCCTCACCGGAAATTGCTCTAAAACAAGCAAAAAATGAGAATAACGCCATAAGAATAGCGATTGAAGACACCCTCTTTCTAAACAGAACCGTGTTTAAAAAACAGGATGATAAACGTATTTTACGCAACACTTTCTTAATTCAAAATAACGAAATGATCACCTGCCATACCGAGTTTAATTTTCAAGCGCGCAAGATTATGACCGTTCTTGAAAAAAATGAGGTCCTGGGCACGCCTGTCATCGAGTTTTTCAAGGATCAGGAAACCAGTGCTGAGATTTTAGAAGCCCGGGAAGAACTGATCAAACAGGGTGGCAATCCCGAATCTGTTATCAAGCATGTACCACAGACCAGAATTAGTCAGCTTAAGAGACCTAAATAGGCTTTAGGCCGCAACGACATCTTCTACGCCCTCAAGCTTGCGTATGACTGAAATTTCATCACCCGTCAGGGCATAGCTTGCCGGAAGTGCGATTTCGACGTGACGGGCTTTTGCCTCAAGCTCTACTGAGACCTTAACCTTACCATAGCCACAGTTATCGAGAATATTCTTGATCTCTGCCAGATTATCAGCGGCGCTGATCGTCAATGTCAGGCTTTTCGTTGCAAAATCGACAGCTTTATCAAGCGGTTCAAACCGTTGAGCCAGAAAACGGATATCGTCCTCGCCTTGGATCTGAACATCGACTTCGGCCAATACGGTATTACCGACCTGAATGATATCGCGGCTGGCGGACAGGACTTCGGAAAAAATCATCGCTTCATAAACGCCGGTTGAATC
>JBNJDW010000119.1:0-6015 GCA_051745265.1 Pseudomonadota bacterium | reverse complement strand
GGGCTGGTTCTGGGTCTGTTGGTGGCGCTATTGCCCGCATTGTTCTATACGGCGAAGAATTTTATTCAAGAAAGTGTCGGGCCTTGGACGCAGATCAAGGAAATAAATACAACTGAATTTTACGCCTATACGCCAAACGGTCTTATGCGCCAGACTATCCCTTTGGATGAGCCGGTGCTTTCACAGGCGGCATTAACGTCATGGGTCAGTCAGGCGGTGACCGAGACAATGACATTTGATCATCAGAATTATAGAGAGAGGCTGCAGCAGTCCTCCCGCCATTTTACAATATGGGGGTGGGATAAGCTGACTCATTATCTGCAGGACGATCACATTTTAAAACGGGGGGTTCCCCAGTATACAAAAATAACGGCCAAGCCTGCATCTGCCCCGGTTTTTCGGGAAAGTGGTGTTATTGATTCCCGCTATAAAGTGACAATCGCGTTGCCAGTGACCTTGACCCTAGAAGGGGGCGCGAAACCTGAGCATAAAGATGTTGTTTATATCATAACGCTGAGCCGCACTTCTAATTTTAACGCCTCTTCAGACATGTTGATTGAAAACTGGGCGGTAGAATAAGCCTGTCAGGGGCTTGTGCGTAATCTTTCTCTTTCTTCTGATCAGGGATGGTTTTAGACTCTTTCGGGTTAGGTTATATGAGGTCACAACAAAAGGAGCGCTGTGATGAGTGAAGAGATTGATGCCAGGGCCGCGTTTGAGCTTCTCAGCCATGGTCATGCCGTGCTGGTTGATGTGCGGACACCCGAAGAATTTCAGGCTGAACATATCCTTTATGCGATGTCGTTGCCGTTGTCGCGGTTGGATGCGGGGCTTTCAGCTTTGCGTTTTCCCGAACAGCAGGCGGTTATTTTTCACTGTCAGAAAGGCGGCCGCGGCGGGCAGGCCTGCGCGATTGCCGATGAAATGAATCATGCTTTTCGGGTTTATAACCTGACCGGCGGCATGAATGCGTGGAAAGAAAAAGACTTACCGGTTGTCGACGGCGCGGCGAAATTCTCTATATTCAGACAGGTGCAGATGATTGTCGGCGGGCTGATTCTGGGCCTGATTATACTGGGGTTTACCGGTTTAATGTTTGCCTTTGCCCTGGCCGGGGTCTTTGCCGCGGCGCTGATGATCGCCGGGCTGACCGGCTGGTGCGGCCTTGCCAAAATATTGCAGCGCATGCCCTGGAATCGTAAAAGCCAATAGGCCCAAAACCAACGGATTCTCAGCAATGGAAGTCTTTCCGTTACTCATCGCCCTGCTGCCGATTATCAGCAGTTTCTTGCTTTTGATCCTCTGGCGGCTGCCGGCGAAAACGGCGATGCCGCTGGTGCTGGTGCTGACGGTCATGCTCAGCGGGTTTGTCTGGCAGGTGCCGTTTCTTTATAT
This sequence comes from Pseudomonadota bacterium, assembly GCA_051745265.1. Lineage (GTDB taxonomy): Bacteria > Pseudomonadota > Alphaproteobacteria > Micavibrionales > CSBR16-224 > JBNJDW01. The sequence continues at coordinate 4,620 of JBNJDW010000119.1, read as the reverse complement.
TGCTGCCTCAGCCATTGAGGGGCTGTTTGCCGCGGCCTCTATTCTCTGGATTGTTTTTGGTGCCTTGCTGCTGCTGAAAACCCTGTCTTACAGCGGTGCTTTGCACCGGATACAGGCGGGGTTTAATACGATTTCCCCGGATCGCCGCGTACAGGTTATTCTGGTCGCCTGGTTTTTCGGCGCCTTTATCGAGGGCATTGCCGGTTTCGGCACGCCTGCTGCGCTGGGGGCGCCGTTGTTGATTGCGCTGGGCTTTCCGGCGCTGGCCGCGGTGGTCCTGACCCTGATTGCCAACAGCGTGCCGGTGTCTTTTGGCGCGGTGGGCACGCCGGTGGTCATTGGTATGGATCAGGGGCTGCGCGTTGCCGGAAATCCGGCGCCGATGGTCGAGGGCTGGACAGAAGGCCTGCCGCTTGACCTGTATCTGCAATCGGTCGCCGTGCAGGCGGTGATGATTGATGTGCTGATCGGCAGTCTGATCCCTTTATTGTTATGCGGTATTCTGACCCGGTTTTTCGGGCGGAACCGGCGGTGGCGCGAGGGGCTGTCTTTGTGGAAATTCGCCCTGTTTGCCGGATTGCTGTTTGAGCTGCCGGCGCTGGCTGTTGCCTCATGGATCGGTCCTGAATTTCCCAGTATTATCGGCGGCCTTGTCGGGCTGGCGATCGCCACGCTGGCCGCGCGGCGGGGGGTCTTGCTGCCCGCACAAAGCTGGGATGATTTCGCGCCGGAAACTGTCAAACCGGATTTCGCCCTGCGCCAAACGGCCCCACCGCATCAGGCCAAAATGAAGCTCAGCCTGGCCTGGCTGCCTTATCTGCTGGTCACTGTGTTGCTGGTGGCAACGCGGCTGCCGTTTTTACCCCTGCGCGATTTTTTGTCGGATCAGGTGATCGGTTGGACGGATATTTTTGGTACCGGGGTGCGGGCCTCAATCGCGCTTTTATATCTGCCGGGCAGTGTCTTCCTGTTGGTGGTGTTGATGTCTGTGCTGTTTTTCCGTTTAAAGGGCGCGGCGGTGCGATCGGTCTTTGCGGAAACGGCCGGCGCCTTGAAACCGGCGGTGATCGCCCTGTGCGCGGCGGTGCCGATGGTGCGGATATTTGTCAATACCGATATCAACGCCCTTGGGTTTGACAGTATGCCACTGGTGCTGGCCGGACAGGCCGCGGATATGACCGGGGGCGGCTGGCCATTATTTGCGCCCTTGGTCGGGGCGCTGGGCTCTTTTCTGGCCGGATCGGCGACGTTTTCAAATATGATGTTCAGCCTGCTGCAGTTTTCAGCCGCGCTGCAGGTTGAAATCCTGCCCCGCATTATGCTGGCCGCGCAGATGCTGGGCGCCAATGCCGGCAATATGATCAGCATCGCCAATATCATTGCGGTTGCCAGCATCACCGGCCTGTCCGGACGCGAAGGATTAATCCTGCGCCATACGATCGGCCCGATGTTGGCTTATGTCTTTCTGGTCGGGGTCAGTTGTTTGATCTGGGCGGTGGTTTTGGGGTGAGAAACCTTTAGAACGCTTGTAGTTTTTGCATGAGTAAAGACAGTGAAGTGACCGTCACATCTTTGCTGTATTTGAATTCGTCTTCTCCGCCATAGACGATATATTTATGAGTTGCGCCAACATCATTACAGGTTTGGCTGTAATGTTTGCTGATTTTGGGGGCAACGCCATGCTTGATTTCAATCGCCCAAATCTGTGAAGCGGGAAGTTTGAGAACCAGATCAATTTCTGCCCCGGCGGATGTCCGGTAGAAATATGTTTCAGCGCGCCGTGGCAGGACGGAATGGATATTCTCGGTAACAAAGCCTTCCCAGCTTTTGCCCAATACCGGGTTTGACAGCAGGGCGCTGTAATCCTCTATGCCAAGCAAACGATGTTGGAGACCGCTGTCACGAATATAGTATCGCGGTGATTTGACCAGCCGCTTTTTGATGTTGGCATGCCAAGGCTCCAGCCGTCTTACAAGCAACAGGTCGGTTAAAATATCAATATAATGGGTAATGGTTTTGTTATCGACTTCCAGATTGGCCGCCAGTTTTGAATAATTGACCGTTTCGCCTTGTAAATGGGCCAGCATTGTCCATAAACGGCGCAAGCGGGCCGCGGGGACACGAAAGCCCATTTGCGGAATATCACGTTCCAGATAGGTTCTGATCAGGTCTTCCAGCCAATCCATGGCGGCATCGTTATCGGCGGCAAGATAGCTTTCGGGAAACCCGCCGCGCAGCCAGAGTTTTTTGCGGTTATCATTGGTATTTTGAATTTCAAGAATATTCAGGCCAGTCATTTCAAGATAACTGATGCGTCCGGCAAGGCTTTCTGATGATTGGCGCAATAATTCCATAGATGCCGAGCCAAGCAATAGGAATTGACCGTTGCGGCGACCGTTTTCCCTGTTCTTGTCAATGATGCCGCGCAATACAGTAAATAAATCAGGGGCGCGTTGAATTTCATCCAAAATGATTAATTTATCGCTATGGTCTGAAAAAAAGCTGACAGGATCATTCAGTTTGAGCAGGTCTTCCGGGGATTCCAGATCAAGATAGAGTGATTTGGTATCTTTGGAAACCGTTTTGGCAAGCGTGGTTTTACCGATCTGACGTGCCCCCAAGAGCGCGACAGCAGGGTTTTGCGACAGGCTTTTCCGGAGTTTGTTTGTAATCCATCTTTCTAACATACCTTGCATTTTAGGATATAAACTCCAAATATGCAAGGTTTATTAGGTATTGAAATAGAACTTGAATATCCAGAAGCTGTTTTCTGGCGTGTTTTTTAAATCTTGTGACGTTGTATAATTTGAAAAAAATGGCGCGCCCGTAGGGATTCGAACCCCAAACCTTCTGATTCGTAGTCAGATGCTCTATCCAGTTGAGCTACGGGCGCGTATGGCGGTTAGCCTTGTAAAGCGGTTTGAACACTACCTTAAAAAGGCGGCGGGTTGCAAGCAGAAAGTTTGGCTTTTTAAAAGTTTTGATAACCTTTATGTGACATGATGGAAAATCTGGTGTAGAAAATCATCAGATGCGTCTTGTTCTTCGTTGGACAACAGGGTATCATGCCCTTGATTATTATCATTGATTACCGGGGTTTAATAAGGTATTACTCCGCAAAGAAAACTCTGAGCCCGTAGATGAGGTCTATACCGTGCAAAACAAATTCAAAACCACTTTAATTGTATCGCTGATGACTGGAAGCCTGGCGCTTTCGGCCTGTGAAAGCACTCCATTTTCATCCAAAGCGGAACAACCGCAATGGAATAATGGTCAATCCAAGGAAACTGACAAGCCTTCTTTGGTTGTCCTGGATGAGCCGGCCCCGGAAGTGATCCGCAAAGACGGCTATAAAAACAGTGATAAAACCGGCGATAGCGATCTGGCGCCAATCGGCAGTGATTTTTCTACGGCCTCTTCGGATTATTCTTCGGCGCCTGCGGCCTCTGCCTATCAGGGCGGCAGCGAAACGCTGGTTGGACGTAAGGCCAATGAACTGGGCGGTGAGTTGAGTGAACTGCAAAGCGCCATTTCCAGCAAAAGCGCGGAACTGCAAGGGCTCAGCCAGAAAAATGATGCGATTTCCAGACGTTATTTTAATCTGGTCAGCAGCATAAACACTGAATTGCAAACCGGAACGACCCCGGGCAACCCTGATCTGGTTGCGGACTGGAATACAGCGCAGCGTGCCCTGAACAATCTTGCCGAAAGCTCGGGCGATCTTGATGATCTTGGCCGCCGGATTGCCAATGATGCCTCCGAAGCTGCCTTTTTGCTCGAATCAGTTCGCGCGACATTCGGTCTGTCCGGTGCGCGTAAATCTGATCACGAACGTTTAAGCGCGCTTGAAGACGATATCAATCAAATGATTGTCCGTCTTGATCGCTTGCTGAATACGGTGAATGACGAAAGTAACCGCCGGGCCACCTTCCTGCGTACGGAACGGATGAATATGCAGACCCTGTCGCATGGTATTGCCAATGGCGATCTGTATGGTCAGAATATTTCAAACCGTCTGTTTAAACGGGCACAGGATGCGGCCCCGGGTAAGGCCGAGCCAGAGGCGCTGGCCCCGATTTCAAATGGTATGGTTCAGGACCGCCAGCCGCTGGTGGTGATTCGTTTCGATCGTCAGGATCTTGATTATGAAGAATCCCTGTATACCGCGGTCAGCCAGGCGCTGGAAAGCCGTCCGGGCGTTCAATTTGATCTGGTCGCTGTCAGCCCCGATACCGGCAACCCTGCCGAGCTGGCCCTGTATTCAACCGCGGCCCGTAAAAACGGCGAATCTGTCCTGCGGTCCCTGACCCAGATGGGCGTGCCGCTGGAACGGATTAATCTGAATACGGCCACCAGCGATACAGCGCTGAACAGCGAAGTTCATATTTATATCCGCTGATAAAGATTAAAACCGCCAGATCCTGACCGGGACTGGCGGTTTTTTTTATTCGGTTTATCTATACACGGGGCGATCATCTGTGATCTATGCCCTTTTACTGAAATTCAAAAAACGGAGCTGACCCGCATGGAAGGCCATATACATGATCTGACCCCGATCGCGGTGGTGATGATGGTGGCGTTGGTCAGCGGCGTTATTTTGATGAAATTACGGCAGCCGGC
>JBNJDW010000118.1:0-6025 GCA_051745265.1 Pseudomonadota bacterium | reverse complement strand
AGTTTGACACAGCCGGGCGCAAACGCGTTGTAGACAGTTTTGTCGAGGCGGCAAGCTGATTTTGGGCCTGATATAATGGAGAGTCAGCGCGGTTTTTATCTAAAAATGTTTTTCATATAACATTTTCTTAATAAATAGCGGCTAAACTTCCTTTATGGATGGTTTTCTGGGATGGATCGCAAATTCTTTTTTCGTGTTTGGTGGCGGCTTTCGCTCCCCGCGTAAAACCATGTTTACCTATATTCTCGGCGATTTGATTTATGTCGCGCATTACTGCGTTCTGGGGCTGTTTACCCCGGCGGTGAGCATGGCCTGTAACGCCGGCTGTACGCTGGGGGTTTTGCTGACCAATAGAAAATATCTGCCTTATTTTATCGCGGTCAGTTTATTGATTTCGGGCAGTTTTATCCTGCTTTATATGCAGTCTGCTTATGATTTGCTGATTCTGGGCGCCAGCTGGTGCATTGTTTTTGCCAATGCCAATAAGCATTGTTACATCAAATATAAGGTGGCGACCATTGCCTCGCAGCTGTTATGGATTGTGTTTACGATCCATCATCAGGATTATCCGATGATGGCGTGCTGTATGCTGATTTTATCAAGCAATGCCGGATCGCTGGTTCATAATCTTGTCAAAGACCGTAAAGCACAACAGCAGGTCACCCCTGAGGGCGTGTATACGCCGGTTTAAAAGGGTCTTAAGCCTTTTTTATCCGGCTCGATTTGACAAAGTTCAGGAATCACCTACATAATAATCCTATGAGCATTGCATTATTTTCATTTTCGGTTTTGATCAGCGCCTTTATAGCGGGCAGCGTTATGATGGCGCGCCGCCGTGACGCAAGCCTGACCGCACAAACGGTTCCGGTAGATCGCAAATAAACAGCGGTATGATCAGGCCTGCGCGCTTGAGTCTGCTCTGCTTTTTCCTTTTCTTTAGCAAAATCTGTTGCCGGGGCTAAAATCCGGTTTACATTTGAGCTGTTTGCCTGTGTAGTGTAAAAAAAAGGCAAAAAAGGAATGGCTTCATGACTACATTGAAAAACAAGGTTGTCACTGTATTTGGCGGTACGGGGTTTCTGGGCCGTAATCTTGTCGCCGCACTGGTGAAAGAAGGGGCGATTGTCCGTGTGCCGTCCCGTTTGAAAAACAGTGCTTATCGTCTGCGGACGGGGGCTCTTGTCGGTCAGGTCGTGCCCATGCAGATTGATTTTGATGATGAAAAATCGGTTCAGGCTGTTTTAAAAGACGCGGATTACGCGGTGAACCTGATCGGCATACTGACCGAAACCGGGCGGGCGCGCTATACGCCGATTCATGAAGAACTGGCTGCCAAGATTGCCCATCATTGTAAAAAAGCCAAAATTCGTCATTTCGTGCATATGTCAGCCCTGGGCGCGGATCGTAAGGCCCCGTCACGTTATCAAAGATCAAAAGCCGCCGGTGAAAAAGCGGTGTTGAAAAAAATCAAAACCGCAACCATCCTGCGGCCCAGCATTATGTTTGGTGAAGGCGACGGATTTTTCTGCCGCTTTGCACGTATGGGCCGTATCCTGCCGATGCTGCCCCTGATCGGTGGCGGTAAAACCCGTTTTCAGCCGGTTTTTGTCGGTGATGTTGTTGAAACGATTATCACCGCGCTGATGAATTATAATCACGCCCCCGATGTTTTTGAAGGGCAGATCATTGAATGCGCCGGTCCCGGCACTTATACTTATAAAGAACTGATGGAATATATTCTGGAACAGACCGGGGCCCATGCGCTGCTGGTCAGCCTGCCCTGGAGCCTTTCCAAACTGATGGGCGCGGTTTTTCAAAATCTGCCGGGCCGGGTGCTGACGGTCGATCAGGTCAAATCCCTGAAACAGGATAATGTCGTCTCAGGCAATGCCCTGACGATGGATGATATCGGTATTGTACCAACCCCGGTCGAGGTTATTGTTCCCGATTATCTGGTGACATACCGGACCGGTGGCCAGTTTGCCCGTAAAAAAGCGTAAATCACCCCGGGGCAATTTCCATTTCGACGGCGGGGTGCATTTGTGCTAAGAAAGATACTTCTTTTTAAAACAGGATAAGGACGTAAGAATGCGCTTTTCAGGTTATGCGATTTTGGTGCTGGTGGCCGGATTGGTCTGGACCCTGTCTGTGGCCGAGGCCCAGACCGGTTATCGGGAACAGATCGCCGCTACGGTCAATGATGATGTCATCACCATGACCGATATCAAAACCCGCCTTAAATTGAACACCGGTGGCCGGCCCGTGCCCGAATCCGAACGCGACCGCGCCTATCAGGCGATTTTAGATGAATTGATTACCGAGACCTTGCAAAAACAGGAAGCCAGATCCCTGAATATCGATGTAGAAGATGAACAGGTTGAACAGGCTTTCGCAAATCTGGCCAAACAAAACAAGACCAGCGCCGCAGAATTTGCCGAACGGATCGAAAGCGCCGGCCTGCCTGTTGAAGCCCTGCATGAAAAACTGGAAACCAATATCGCCTGGTCACAGGTGGTCCGGCGGAAACTGCGCCCCCAGGTGACGATTTCCGAACGTGATATTGACGCCGTATTTGAAGACATTAAACGCAGCGGTGACCAACCCCGTTATCGCGCCGCGGAAATTTTCCTGCGCAGCGGTGAGGGCAAAGATGATGCCGAGATCGAGGCCAAGATCAAAAAGCTGGCGAATGAAGTTGCCAAAGGCGCGCCGTTCTCGGCTGTTGCGCAAAAACATTCCGAGGCACCGGGGGCATCCCGCGGCGGTGATCTGGGCTGGATGACGCTGGATCAGTTTGAACCGCATTATCGTTCTGTCGTGCCGGACATGGAAAAAGGCCAAATGGTGCCGATGATCAAATCAGATCAGGGCTATCATATCCTGTTTCTGATTGATCGCAAGATGCCGGAGACGGAAAAGGCCGGTGACACAGCGGATGAAACCCCTGCCAAAACCACGTCTGCCGCCCAGTCTGTGGCGGAGGTGCCCGGCAGTACCAATATACAGCCTGATGCCGATCTGCCCGCAGAGGCCGATAAGGACGAAGCGGCCCGTGAAGAGATCGCCAACAAACTGGGTATGCAGCGGCTGGATGCCCTGCAGCGCCGTTATCTTCAGGATTTGAAATCCGCCGCCTTTATTGATCGCCGGTTGTAGAATGACCGCGCTTGAGGATCTGCCGCCGCTTCGGGATGTTATCCATGATTATGGTCTGGCGGCCAAGAAAACGCTGGGCCAGAATTTCCTGCTCGATCTGAATCTGACCCGTAAAATTGCCCGGGTCGCCAAGCTTACCCCGGAGATGCATGTCATTGAAATCGGCCCCGGCCCCGGCGGGTTGACGCGGGCGCTGCTGGAACAGGATATCAGGAAACTCACCGCGATTGAGCGTGATGAGCGCTGTATCAAGGCCCTGCAGGCGGTTGTCAAAGCCAGTAACGGGCGTTTGGATCTGCAATCGGGTGATGCGCTGACGGTGGATGTCACGGCGATGACTGCGCCGCCACGGGCGGTGGTCGCCAATCTGCCTTATAATATTGCCACGCCGCTGTTGATCGGCTGGCTGCGGCAGATCTCCGCATTTTCCAGCCTGACATTGATGTTTCAAAAGGAAGTGGCCTTGCGCATTATTGCCGCGCCCGGCACCAAAGCCTATGGCCGGTTATCGGTGATCAGCCAGTGGCTGTGTGATTGCGATATTGCCTTTGACGTGCCGGCCAGCGCCTTTACCCCGCCGCCGAAAATCACCTCAAGCATTGTCCGGTTTTTACCCCGCACGCTAGCGGCAGATCAGCCGCGTTTTGAAACGATTGAGAAAATTACCGCGCTGGCCTTTCAGCAGCGCCGCAAAATGCTGCGTCAGAGCCTGAAAACACTGGTGCCGGATATCAAAACATTACTGGCAGCAGCGGAGATTGCCGAGACGGCGCGCGCCGATGCACTGCCGGTATCGGCCTATATCCATCTGGCCCGTCTTTACGAAGAACGGCCGGGATCGTAATCGGGCTGTAATTGATTGATGAAGTTCTCAAGACCGGACAGGCGGCGGCGTTTCATACGTTCAGCGACCAGAATGGCCTGCACACGGCGCAGGGCATCTTCAAGATCCCGGTTGATAATCACGTAATCATATTCGGCGTAATGGGAAATTTCCTGGACGGCGCGTGACATGCGGAATTCAATTTCCGCCGGGCTGTCCTGACCGCGGCTTTTCAGGCGGTTTTCCAGTTCATCCCAGCTGGGTGGCAGGATAAAGATGGAGACGACATCCTGCGCGGCCTGTTCGCTGATGCGCCGCGTGCCCTGCCAGTCAATATCAAACAGAACATCGGTGCCGCGCTGCAGGGCCTCTTCGACCGGGGCGCGGGGGGTGCCGTATTGTTTGCCAAAGACATTGGCGTATTCGAGAAATTCCTTATTTTCGATCATTTCATCGAATTTTTCCGGGCTGACAAAATGGTAATGCTGGCCGTCGACCTCGCCGGGGCGGATATTACGGGTGGTGGCGGAAATTGACACGCGGATATTGTCATCGCGTTCCATCAACAGACGTGAAATGGTTGTCTTACCAGCGCCGGACGGGGAGGACAGCACAAACATCAGTCCCCGGCGTTTCAACTGGGTCGGAAAGCTTAATTTTGCCGAATCGGACATGTCTGCCTATGGATTTGTTGAACGTATGTCTTTATAAACAGATGTGTCATAGAGGTCCAGAGCCGCCGGATATTTTTTTTATTTTTCTTCGGGGTGGTCAAAGACCAGGTTATGCTTATGTAAGTCAGGCAATAAAACGGAGGATTAAAATGAACAGCGAAAAATACAATGATGTGGCAATGCCCAAACTGGGTTTCGGCACCTGGCAGTTGAAAGATGACCTGTGTGTTGAGGCCGTCGGGCAGGCCTTGGATGTCGGGTACCGCCATATTGATACGGCGCAGATTTACGGCAATGAAAAGGAAGTCGGCACCGCGATCAAAAACGCCGATATTCCCCGCAGTGATATTTTTCTGACCACCAAAATCTGGCTGGACAATATGAAGCGCGATGATGTCACCGCCTCGCTGGAGAAAAGCCTGCAGGATCTGCAGACCGATTATTGCGATCTGGTGCTGGTCCACTGGCCGCATCAGGAAATAGGTTTTGATGATACGTTATCCGCGCTGGCCGATGCCCAGAAGGCGGGCAAAACCCGGTTGATCGGGGTCAGTAACTACACGGTCGATCAGGTCAAAACCGTGCGCGCGGATATGGGATTCGATATTGCGGTCAATCAATGCGAATACCATCCGTTTCTTGACCAGTCGGCGCTGATTGATCAGGCCCGTGATTATGGCATGATCTTTACCGCCTATTGCCCGATTGCCCAGGGCCGGGTGCTGAAAGATCCGGTTATGCAGGATATCGCAACGGTGCATGGTAAATCCCCGGTGCAGGTGACATTGCGCTGGCTGTATCAGCAGGATGGTGTGGTATCGATCCCCCGGTCGTCAAATCCCGATCATATCGTCAATAATTTTGCTATTTTTGATTTTGCGCTTTCGGATGATGACATGGCGCGGATTTCTGCCCTGCGCGATACCAACAGCCGGTTGATCAATCCGGACTTTGCCCCGGCCTGGGATATTGCCGCATAGTCAGGGCCGTGATGTTCTGACGGGCAGAGTGTATTTTACCGTAAGTTGAATTTCAGGCGGGTGCCGTTTTTACGGTCTTCCCGGCCTGTTTCATCTTCGATGCGGTTTACGTTCTTGATCACTTTATAATCCTGTTGGATGTCACGAATAAGATCGGGATAAACATTGTCCTGTCTGGTAATGACAACATCGGCAAGATCGATGGTAAAGGTTTTGTTCATGTTCAAAACCGCATCCCGAAGCGCCATATCAATTTCCTGACGCAGGGAGTCCTTAAACGCCTCACTGCTGAAAATCTCGCTGAGAAATTTCTGGCGTAATTTATCATAGGACGATTCATTGGTCGTCAGCTTGTGATCCTGTTCGGTGATTTCCCCTTGGACTTTCATAAT
>JBNJDW010000117.1:0-6041 GCA_051745265.1 Pseudomonadota bacterium | reverse complement strand
GCGGCCGGGATGCTGAGAAGTCGAATCTCTGGCTCCTTGGCGCCGGTACAAGCTATCTGGGGGTATGGTTGACAGGTGGTCTGGCCGCGCGGCGCCGGACACAATCAAAACCATCCGGCCCAAAGGCATAAGTCAGGGAATAAAGGCAGATAGGCCTTGACCTTATCGATCCTCTGTGTATAGTGCGCGAGTACCTATGGGTACGATTCGTGTGGGAGGCGCGTCACAAAGTCCTGTGACAACCGGACCACGCAGCCTAAAAATTATGTGTTAGGAGACAAAAATGGCGAAAAAGATAACCCGGATCCTGAAGCTTCAGGTACCCGCCGGTAAAGCAAATCCATCCCCACCCATCGGTCCGGCACTCGGCCAGGTCGGCGTGAATATCATGGAATTCTGCAAGGCGTTTAACGCGCAAACGCAGGAAATGGAACCAGGTATGCCGCTGCCGACAATGATTACCGTTTACGGGGATCGCAGCTTTTCATTTGAAATTAAAACCGCTCCGGCAAGCTATTATCTGAAAAAAGCCGCCAAGATCCAAAAGGGTTCAGGCGAAACAGGTAAAGGCTTTGTCGGTCAGGTGACCCAAAAGCAGCTTCGCGATATCGCAGAAGCGAAAATGAAAGATTTGAACGCAAACGACATTGATCAGGCGGCAAAAATTATTGCCGGTTCTGCCCGTTCAATGGGTCTGGAAGTGGTAGGTTAATCATGGCAAAACTTGGAAAACGTACAAAAGCAATCCGTGAAACGCTTGACCGTAGCAAAGTCTACCAGCTGAGCGATGCGGTAAAATCAGTTAAAGATTTTGCCAATACGAAATTTGACGAAACTGTCGAAATTGCAATGAATCTTGGTGTTGACCCGAAACACGCCGATCAGGTTGTTCGGGGCATGGTTCAGATGCCAAATGGTACCGGTAAAACAATCCGCGTTGCGGTTTTTGCCCGGGATGCCAAGGCTGATGAAGCCAAGGAAGCCGGCGCAGATATCGTTGGTGCCGAGGATCTTGTTGAAATGATTCAAAAAGGCGAAATGGATTTTGATCGCTGTGTGGCAACGCCGGATATGATGCCTTTGGTTGGGCGTCTTGGTCAGGTGCTGGGTCCGCGCGGTCTGATGCCGAACCCGAAACTGGGAACCGTCACTCCCGATGTTGCGAATGCCGTTAAAGCGGCCAAAGGCGGCGCGGTTGAATTCCGGGCTGAAAAGTCTGGTATCGTCCATGCCGGTGTTGGTAAAGCCAGCTTTGATCAAGGCAGCCTTGAAGAAAACATCCGTGCCTTTGTGCAGGCTATTCTGAAGGCAAAGCCGGCAGGCGCCAAAGGCCATTATATCAAGGGTATTACTCTGACCTCTACAATGGGGCCGGGTTTGAAGATTGATGTTTCTGACGCGACGCAAGACGCTGCGTAACGTTTAAGATTTCTGATCAGGTTTTCCTGGTCAGATTTCCTGTCCGAGACTACAGGTGTCCTGATAAGGATTTAATATTTGCCTGTATAGATGAGGAATAAAAGTTTTTTGTTGATGTAATCAGCTGATGGCTTGGACTTCCGGACAGGGTAGTGTTGATTTGCAGGAAAGATATTGTTTATATCCGGATTGTAAATCAGGAAGTGCAACCCCGATAATGCCATGATGGTGTTATCACAGACCAAACGGAGAAGTGTCCGTGAATCGTGCACAGAAAGTAGAAGCTGTCGAGGCTTTGCAAAATACTTTTACCGAATCGGAAACCGTGGTTCTGGGCCATAATAATGGCCTGACCGTAGCGCAAATGACCGAATTTCGGGCGAAGATGCGTGAAGCTGGCGGCAGTGTAAAAGTCGTAAAAAACCGTTTGGCACAGCGTGCTGCCCAAGGCGGCAAGTTCGAAGGCTTGAACGATATGTTCAAAGGTCCTGTTGTAATGGCATCCTCTGCGGATCCTATTGCAGCTGCGAAAGTGACTTATGAATTCGCGAAAAGCAATGAGAAACTTGTCATCCTCGGTGGTGGTTTTGGTGATAAGGCGCTGGATAAAGCCGGTGTTGAATCCCTTGCGAAACTTCCGTCTCTGGACGAGATCCGCAGCAAAGTTGTTGCTATGATCTCTACACCGGCGACACGTATCGCAACTCTGACTCAGGCGCCTGCTACGCAGATCGCCCGTGTTTTGAAAGCCTACGCCGAAAAAGGGTAATAGCGTGCCAATGGTAAACGCAAAATAGTAATGTCAAGCTGATTAAAGGAGCAATTAAAATGGCTGATATCAATAAAATTGCAGATCAACTTTCTGAACTGACCGTTCTGGAAGCTGCTGAACTTTCAACACTCTTGGAAGAAAAATGGGGCGTTTCTGCCGCTGCTGCACCTGTTGCAGTTGCTGCTGCCGGTGGCGGCGAAGCCGAAGCTGAAAAAGACGAATTTGATGTTGTTCTGGCTTCTGCCGGCGCACAAAAAATCAACGTCATTAAAGAAGTTCGTGCAATCACCGGTCTTGGCCTGAAAGAAGCCAAAGACATGGTCGAAGGCGCGCCTAAGGCTGTTAAAGAAGGCGTTTCTAAAGATGAAGCTGAAGAAGTGAAGAAAAAGCTTGAAGAAGCTGGTGCAACAGTTGAACTGAAGTAATTAACTTTACTTTTGTGTTGATTATTTGCACAAATCGAGTATCTAGGTAATGTGGCAGCCAGCCTTAAAGGTTGGCTGCCCCTTATCGGCTCTAAAGGCAAGGCCGGTTGAATGTTATTTGCGGTCTGTCTATATTAAAAGTCTAAAAGGGCGAGGGAGCACATATACGTGGTCTTTATTAATTAAGGTTTCTGAACAAGGTTACCGCGCATGGAGAAGTCTGTGCCGCTGGTAGCCTTATTGGCGTTTGAGCCAATAAATACAAAATTTTACGTGCAGGCGGGCGGCTGGCCCGATTTAAGTACGATTTGCAAGATAACTTGCAAGCGATAACGATAAGTAAGGGAATGACACGATGAGCGCTAAGGCAAAAAAATCAAACAAAATAGCAAGTTTCTCACAAAGCTTTACAGGGCGGAAACGAGTGCGCCGTAACTTTGGACGGATCGAAGAAATTTGTGAAATGCCGAACCTGATCGAGGTTCAAAAAGAATCCTATGATAAGTTTCTTCAGGTCGGTATCCAGGGTGCTGATCGCGGCGATGAAGGCCTGCAGGAAGTTTTCAAATCGGTTTTCCCGGTTCATGATTTCTCTGGCCGTGCGCAGATCGATTTCGTCAAATACGAATTCGAAGAACCAAAATATGATGTAGATGAATGTCAGCAGCGCGATATGACCTTTGCCGCGCCATGCCGTGTGACCCTGCGCCTGTCTGTTTTTGATATTGATGAAGATACCGGGCTGAAATCAATCCGCGACATCAAGGAACAGGATGTCTATATGGTTGATATGCCGATGATGACCGAAAACGGTACCTTTGTTGTTAATGGTACAGAGCGGGTTATCGTATCGCAGATGCACCGTTCGCCCGGTGTGTTCTTTGACCATGATCAGGGTAAAACCCATGCCTCCGGTAAATATCTGTTCGCCGCCCGCGTTATCCCTTACCGCGGTTCATGGCTGGACTTTGAATTTGATCCGAAAGACGTTCTGAATGTCCGCATTGACCGTCGCCGCAAGCTGCCGGTCACGACATTCCTGATGGCGCTGGATGATGAAGACTCTGCCGCCTACCGTAAGAAGCAGCATGAAAACAAAGAAGAAGTTGACCTTTCCAAAATCAAGGGCATGAGTAAAGAGACAATCTTTAACATGTTCTATGAAGCGCAGGTTTATGAAAACACTGCCAAAGGTTGGAAAACCCAGTACAGCCCGGAACGTTACCGTGGTGCGAAGCTGATTTACGATCTGATGGATGCCAAAACAGGCAAAGTCGTCGCTGAAGCCGGCAGCAAGGTTACCGCACGCAAAGCGAAAAAGCTTGAAGAAGAGGGCTTGAAAGAGCAGCTCCTCAGCCCGGAAGAAATGTATGATTCTTATCTGGCCGAAGATATCCTTGACCCGGCAACGGGTGAGGTCCTGTTCGAAGCTGGTGATCAGATTGATAAAAAAGGTTTCGAACAGCTTGAAGAATCCGGTATCAAGAAGGTCAGACTGCTGGCAATTGATAACTATAATATCGGTCCGTATCTGTGCAACACCATGGCGGTTGATAAATGTACCAACCGTGAAGAAGCGCTGATTGATATTTACCGCGTTATGCGTCCGGGTGAGCCTTTGACACTGGAAGCTGCCGATGCGCTGTTCCAGGGGCTGTTCTTTGACGCTGAACGTTATGACCTGTCGCCGGTTGGCCGGGTTAAAATGAACTCCCGTCTTGGTTTTGAAACCGATGATCAACTGCGTGTGCTACGCCGTGAAGACATTATCGCCATTCTGCGTACCTTGCTTGACCTGAAAGATGGTAAGGGGGAAACCGATGATATTGATCACCTGGGTAACCGCCGGGTTCGTTCAGTCGGTGAATTGATGGAAAACCAGTTCCGTGTGGGGCTGCTGCGTATGGAGCGTGCTATTCGCGAGCGCATGTCTTCTGTCGATATCGACACCGCCATGCCGCATGATCTGATTAACGCCAAGCCGGTTGCGGCTGCTGTGCGTGAATTCTTTGGCTCATCACAGCTGTCTCAGTTTATGGATCAGACCAATCCGCTATCCGAAATTACTCATAAACGCCGTATGTCGGCGCTTGGGCCAGGGGGCTTGACCCGTGAACGTGCCGGTTTCGAAGTCCGTGACGTTCACCCGACCCATTATGGCCGGATTTGCCCGATTGAAACACCGGAAGGCCCGAATATCGGTCTGATCAACTCACTGTCAACCTTTGCCCGGATCAACCAGTACGGCTTTATCGAAAGCCCGTATCGCCGCGTTGAAAACGGCCATGTCGTTGATGAAGTGGTGTACCTCTCTGCCATGCAGGAAAGCAAATACACCATCGCCCAGGCAAATGCCGAGCTTGATGACAAGGGCCGCTTTACCAGTGATCTTGTTTCTTGCCGTGTTGCCGGTGATAACGTTATGAGCCCGGTTGATCAGATTGATCTGATTGACGTCTCGCCAAAACAGATGGTTTCTGTCGCAGCCGCGCTGATCCCGTTCCTTGAGAATGACGATGCGAACCGTGCGCTGATGGGCTCGAACATGATGCGGCAGGCCGTGCCGCTTCTGCGCTCTGATGCACCATTGGTCGGTACCGGTATGGAAGTCACCGTGGCCCGTGATTCAGGTGCGGCGATTGCGGCGCGCAGAACAGGTATTGTTCAGCAGGTTGATGCCGAGCGTATCGTTGTCCACGCAACCGATGAAAAAGATAGCGCCAAATCAACGGTTGATATCTATACATTGAAAAAATTCCAGCGTTCCAACCAGAACACCTGCATTAACCAGCGTCCGCTGGTCCGCGTAGGTGATAAGCTGAAGGCCGGTGATATTATCGCCGATGGTCCGGCAACCGATCTGGGTGAACTGGCGCTGGGCCGCAACGTGCTCTGTGCCTTTATGCCCTGGAACGGTTATAACTTTGAGGATTCGATCCTGCTGTCCGAGCGGATTGTGAAAGACGATGTCTATACCTCGATCCATATTGAAGAATATGAAGTTATGGCCCGTGATACCAAGCTGGGACAGGAAGATATTACCCGTGATATTCCGAATGTTGGTGAAGAAGCGCTTCGCCATCTGGATGAAGCCGGTATCGTTTATGTCGGCGCCGAAGTAAACCCAAGTGATATTCTGGTCGGTAAGGTAACACCAAAAGGTGAAAGCCCGATGACCCCGGAAGAAAAACTGCTGCGGGCGATCTTTGGTGAAAAAGCCTCTGACGTTAAAGACACCTCACTGCGCCTCCCGCCGGGTGGCCATGGTACAGTTGTCGAAGTCCGGGTCTTTAACCGCCGCGGTGTTGATAAGGATCAACGCGCACTGGCCATTGAACGGGAAGAAATCGAACGTCTGGCAAAAGACAGAGATGACGAGCGCCGTATTTACGAACAGGGTTTCTATAACCAGCTTCACAAACTTC
>JBNJDW010000116.1:0-6091 GCA_051745265.1 Pseudomonadota bacterium | reverse complement strand
ATAATCGAATTTTTAAAGTCCGGGTCATGTCCGGCAATGACATCAAATACGGCTTCGACGGCTTCATCCTTGACCGTGCCCCAGTCGAGATCATCTGGAAGATCCCTGTTAAAATGCTGACAGAACAGGCTGGCGACATGGTGGCCCGGTGGCGCCAGTGAATCATCCAGCAGGCTGGGGATATTCATGGAGATAAAAGGCTCCCGCGCAAAGCCGCGAATGCGCGCATCATGATAGGCGCGTTCCATATATCTGATAGAAGGCGAGAAATTAATCGAGCGTTTCAGATAATTTTCAGGCCGTTCAACCCCCTTAAGCGAAGGGAATTTGGGCAGGCTTTTCAAAGCGACATTGATTCTGAAACTGCCGGACCCGTATTTGTAATGCTTCATGCGCCGGGCAAATTCCGGCGGCAGGGTCTCTGTTTCCAGCAGTTCATTAAACAGGATATGCGGTGTGCAGTTGGCAATGACCCGCCCGGCTTTGATATGCCGGCCATCTTCCAGTTTAATGCCGCAGGCTTCGCCGTCCTCATTCAGGATGACTTCACTGGTTCTGGCGCCGGTTTCAATATCTGCGCCATAGGCCTCGGCTGACTCCCGCATTGCCTGGGTAATGCCGCCCATACCGCCTTTGACATGCCACCAGCTGCCCATCTGTCCTTTGATCCGGCCAAAAGCATGATGCAAAAGATTATAGGCCGTACCGGCGCCATAGGGATGGGCGAAATTACCGATCATGCCATCGCCGGCATAATAGCCTTTGACTTCATCGCTTTCGAACCACATATCCAGATAATCGCCCAGTGACATGGTCATCAGGTTGGTCAGCTTTTCCTGTTGGGCCAGATCGAGCTGTCGGAGCATGTTACCGGTTTTGATAAACTGCCAGAGTTCCGGCCAGCCGCCATCCAGATTCGGTGGCCGGTTTTCGGCAAAGCGCCGCAAAATCACGGCCATTTCATCCAGTTCCTGTTCAAATTCGATATGGGCATCGGCATCCTTGGTCGAAAACTTGCTGATTTCGGCATGGGTGGCCTTTTGATCCCGACTGATGACCAGATGGCGCCCTTCAGGCAGGACGCTGAACATACCGGATTCCCGTTTGATCAGCGACAGGCCGAAACGTTCAAGTTCCAGATCCTCAATGACCGTCGGGCTGAGAAGGCTGACAATATAAGACAGGGTTGAATTGCGGTAGCCTTCAAAAAATTCTTCGGTAACGGCCGCGCCGCCGATAACGTCACGCTGTTCGACCAGCTTGACACGCAGGCCGGTCCGGGCCAGATATCCGGCACAGACAAGGCCGTTATGGCCGCCGCCGATGATGACAATATCGTAATCCAAAATCCTATCCTTTGGCCGGGCTTGTGAGCATAGGTCTTTACTCTACACAGCCATCAGAGTCCCGCCAATAAAAAAACAGGCTGGGTTTTATGCCAGCCTGCTTTAAAATTTTAATATAACAGATCAAGCCGCCGGTGTTTTAGGCTTGGGCTGTGCGATTTTCTGTACTTTAGGTTTAAAGTTCTCGCCAATCTCATTAATAATGATCTTGAACGGACCTTTTTTATTGCGTTCAACCAGATCATCCTTGTTCTGCATCATCCAATGCGCCAGCTGATTGGTCAGATTGTTTTTAACAGCGCGCCGTAATGGACGGGCCCCATATTTACGATCATAGCCTTTTTCAGCCAGTGCCGCTTTAACATCTTTTGAAATTTCCAATTTGACGTTATTCAGCTGCAGACCACGGGTGCTCTGTTGCAGGCTTTTCTCAACATCTTTCAGCTCTTTAACCAGGATGCCTTCAATCGCCGATTTTTGCAGGGCATAGAAAGGCACGACGGCATCAACCCGGTTGAGGAATTCCGCTTTGAAATGTTTGGTCAGCGCATTTTGCGTGATCTTGGCGATCTGCTGCTGGTCCTGGGTGTTGTTTTCTTCACTATCACCGTTCTCCAGCTTTTTAAAGCCGACTTTGTTACCTGACAGATAAGCCTGTACGTCCTGAGCGCCAAGGTTGGTGGTCATCAGGATAATGGTGTTGGTGTAATCAACGACACGGCCTTTTTTATCTTTCAGCTTACCGTCATCCAGAATGGACAGCAGGGAATCAAACACGCTCGGATGGGCTTTTTCGACTTCATCGAGCAGTAAGATGCTGAACGGCTTGTTACGGACACCTTCGGTCAGCTGGCTTGAATCATCATTATCATAGCCGACATAGCCCGGAGGCGCACCGGTCAGGCCGCTGGCGGAATGTGCTTCCTTGAAGTCACCCATATCAATACGGATCAGGTTATCTTCATTACCGGTCAGGGCTCTGGCAAGGGCCTTGGCAAGTTCGGTTTTACCAACACCTGTTGGCCCTGGCAGAATAAAGGAACCACGCGGCCCCTGATCACGGCTGAGGCCCATGCGGGAGGCTTTGAGCTCGTTGGCGATGGTATGAACGCCGGGCTGGTCGAGAACGTCTTTTTCCAGATCTTCGCCCAGCGTTTCGTATCTCTTGAAATCGGACTGGTCAAGGAAGTCGCGTTTCAAACCGGTTGCCTTGGCAAGCGCGCTGACGACATCCGTCTTTTCAACAACGCTGCGACCATCAAGCCGTGCGGTTGCCGCGGCATCATCAATGATCGAAATGGCCTTATCCGGCTGATGCTGGGTCGGCATAAAGCGATCTGTCATATCGACGATGTAATTCAGGACCTCTTCATCAAAGTCTTCGGTCAGACCGTGGTGTTTGGCATAGGTATCGGCGACACCCTGAATGATCAGCTTGGTATCTTCTGTGCCGGGGGCTTCAAGCGTATAAGGCTGGAAACGACGGACCATGGCCTTGTTCGGCTCGATATGTTTTTTGTATTCCTCGGGTGTGGTCGCGCCAAGGCAGGTCAGGCCGTCACGGGCCAGAAACGGTTTCATGATTTCACCGGCGCTGGTGCCGCCCTGTGAATGTCCGGCGGTCAAGGCCGAGTGAATTTCATCAATAAACAGGACGACTTTCTGGCCTTTCAGATAACCGCCGCGTTCTTCGAGCCCTTCAAGGATCGGCAGCAGGCGTTCTTCGAAAGTCCCGCGGAATTGTGTGCCGGCGTTCATGGCCTGCAGATTCAGGGAAACAACACGGGCATTGCCCAGTTCCGCTTCGGCGCGGCCTTCGACAATATCCTGCGCCAGGGCTTCGGCCAGGGCCGATTTACCAACACCGGCGTCACCCAGCAGCATAACGCTGGAACGCTTTTTGCGCAAAAGCAGCTGGCGGATATCCTGACGCTCCTGATCGCGGCCAATGACCGGATCAAGCTGTCCGTTATCGGCACGTTTTGTCAGATCTGAACACCAGTCTTTGAGGCATTTCTCAAGTTTGGCATCAGGAACCTTGAAATTACCGCGACGTTCGCCGGGTTGCAGGTCGTCTGATTGTTTTTGTCCCGGGCGTGTCCCCTGATAGCCGCCGCCATTGTTATTTGTGGGGCGCCGTGATGACGGGTTGAAAGCTGTTTTTTGACTGGTCAGATCGCGAATGATATCGGCCTTGTCTGAGCCATGCTGCGGTGGCAGCGGTTCATCCATTTCAACGGGGGCGATGTTGCAGTCGGTGATTTGTATCCGATGATCTTTAACGGTATAGGAAATTTCATAAACCGGACGGCGGTATGTCGAAACACCGTCTTGATCGGTGCCTTTCATACCTGTGTCATCATAGGCAATAAAAGTGCCTGAGCCATCCTGGATAAAGGGGTCTATGTCATCAGAATTTTTTGCGGCGACCTCAAGAGCAGTGGGCGTTCCGTTTGTAAAGGTAATAGCGTATTGAACAGTTGTTTCGTGATCAAGCGCAAAGCGTTTTCCGTGAATGGGCATCTGATGATTCCTTCTTCATTATTTCTTCATCTTTTTCTGTAAACTTATGCAAACTAGCAAATAGAATCGGTTCTTGGCAAGAAAAAATGTATTATTTCGTAAAATTAGTAATTATATTACAATCTTAACCCCCGGATACCACTGGATAAATTGCAAAAGCCCGGGGGCGCCGCCGTGGCCAAAGCCTTTTAAATGCTGGCCTGCGCCGGGGCCGTATTCATTTTTCATATAGCGCCGGATAATTGCCTTCCAAATCTCATGTGAGCCGTAGAGAATCGGTGATCGCATAAAAAAAAGGGCCGGTTGAACCGACCCTTTTCTCTTACTCTATCTCTGTGATCATAGATCAGGCATTGTTGGCCAGTGGATGATTTTCTTCCACTGTATCCTGCTTTTGATCTTCTAGGATTTGTGTATAGATCTGGGTGGTCGCAATATCGGCATGACCCAGCATTTTCTGAACCGAGCGCAGATCGGCGCCATGGCTGAGAAGGTGCGTTGCGAAAGCGTGACGCAACACATGCGGGCTGACTTTGCCTTCCGGCATTTCGGCATTGCGGGCCAGTTCTTTGAGCAACTGGGCAAAACGCTGACGTGTCAGGTGACCGGATTCAGAGGTCCGTGACGGGAACAGCCATGGATTCTGATCTTCTTTCTGACCCGGGGTCAAAAAGCGTTTGCGGATATCCATATAGGATTTCAGCGCCTTCCGGGCGGGTTCTGACAGCGGCGCCATACGTTCGCGGCCGCCTTTGCCTTCAACTTTCAGGAAACGGTTATCGGCACCGATCGCAGAAACCGGCAGGCCAACCAGTTCGGATACCCGAAGACCGGTCGCATACAGGATTTCCAGCAAAGCCACCAGACGGGTGCTTTCCGGGCCGCCGGGTTCGCCGGCAACTTTGATCAGATTGTTAACTTCGTCTTCCGTCAGGATTTTCGGCAGCGTCCGTGTTTGTTTCGGGCTTTCGATTGTCGAAGTTGGATCATCTGCACGGGCACCTTCTGATAACAGAAAGCCGTAGAACTGACGCAGGGCTGAAATACGGCGCGCAAGTGTGCGAACGGCTGTTTTCTCACCTTTGTTCTTAATGTTGTTACGCTCGGACAGTTCTTCGAGATAATCTTCAATATCTTCTGCGGTTGCTTTTTCCAATGCGGAATCGTTTTCCTGCAGAAATTTGTTGAAATCAAGAATATCACGTTCGTAGGCATCGCGCGTATTCTTTGCGGCGCCACGTTCGGCAACCAACATATCAAGAAACGCGACTGCAAGTTCCGGTGATGGATCTCTTGGCATTTTTGGACGACCTGGACGTGCCATCTTTTTTCTCTCCTCATTTAATTCTGACCGGTCTTTTTGTAAGACCATGTCAATCCAACTTCACTTATTCAAATAACATAACGTCTAAGGCACCGGTAAAGCAAGGGAATATGTGAATATTTTTTTCCTGCCTGACCGCACCCTGTTACGATCTATGTTATCAGGGCAGGCCCGAAGGCCCGGCAGTGGGACATTTCAAAGACGATGAAATCTTTTTTAACAGGGCCAAGATACACAGGATTATTCAAGTGTAATATTGGTGGTCGAATTAAAAAAGCGTTCATTATCAACGACATGTTCCACCTGATGCTCTGGAACTTTTACATCCCATTGCGTCATAAAGACAAACCCGCCTGCGCCGAGGACTATACAAGCCAAAATCAGTGTACCAAAAAAATTCATCTGCTTTCTTCCTTGTAAAGCCCGGTTTACGGGCGTTCTTATCGTTGAGTACATTTATTACATAACGCCTGTTAAAGGTCAAGTGCTATTTTCATAAAAAGGGCATTTTTTTTAATTTTTTCTTTACAAAACAGATGGAAGAACCGAAATATAAAGGCAGAAAGAAGCCACGGCGGTTATAATGCCGGGCCGGAGCCGAAAAAATGGAGTTAAAAGGTAAACATATTGTCCTGGTGGGGTTGATGGGCGCGGGTAAAACCAGCGTCGGCCGGCAATTGGCCGCACAAATGAAACTGGAATTTGTTGATACCGATCTTGAGGTCGAATATGCCGCCGGGCTCAGGATCAGTGATATTTTTGAAATCTATGGCGAAGAGGCTTTCCGCGAACTGGAAGAAAAAGTCATCGCCCGGGTGTTGAAAGAACCGGGGCCAACGGTGATTGCCACGGGCGGCGGGGCTTATATGTCCAAAATCAGTCAGCAGAATATAAAACA